>NZ_JAVBIG010000007.1:0-108124 GCF_032821655.1 Corynebacterium sp. CTNIH16
ACAACACCGAACGCATCCAACAACGACTCAAGGGTCTAACCCCGATGCAATATCGAAATCAGACCCTTGAAGCCCTAACCGCCTAGAATTAAACCAGTCCAACTTTCGGGGGCCAGTTCACCCTAGGGTTGGTTTTATCCTCCTTTAGTTATAGGAGGACGAAACCGAATGCATAGCCCAAGAGGACCGAGAGCACGATGCTGACCGTACCTGGGATCAGGAATGGGTGGTTGAATACGGCCTTGCCAATACGAGTCGAGCCGGTATCGTCCATTTCTACGGCCGCCAGCAACGTTGGGTAGGTTGGCAGGATAAACAGAGCAGACACCGCCGGGAAGGCAGCGATTGCGGTAATGGGGCTTACTCCCAGAGCAAGGGCTGCCGGCATAAGGGCCTTGGTCGTAGCTGCCTGCGAATACAGCAACGCTGCAGCGAAGAATAGCACCACTGCGAGCAGCCACGGCGAAGACTCAATAATGCTGCCGGCCATAGACTGAATATCGTCCATGTAGTGGTTGATGAGGCTGGTGCCCAGCCAAGCCACGCCCAGCACACAAATGCATGCGGACATACCGGACTTAAAGACCGGGGTATTCAAAACATCTCCCGCTGGGACCTTCGTCATCATGACGATGATGGTGGCTGCGGTGAGCATGACCGTCATAATGGCTTCATTGCGTGGCAGGGTCGGCTCAGCGATAAGACCTACCTGCTCCGAGGTCAGGGTGGCCCACGCCATCACGATGACGATGGCTACCAAGAACACGAGAACAGAAGCCTTGGCACCCTTCTGCGGCGAAAAGTTCGCTGCGCCGAGTGGTTCCTTGACTAGGCCTTGTGCCTTGCGCTCCAGGTAAACCGGATCATCTTCAAGCTCTTTGCCAAACTTATTGGCTACCCAGGCAGCTGGGAAGATAGACAGGAATGTTGCCGGGATAACGACCGCCAGTACCTGCAAGTAGCCCACCCCAGTCGGCTCCAGCAGGCTAGCAAGCAACACCACAGCTGCCGAAATAGGCGAAGCACAGATTGCCATCTGAGAGGCAACTACCGCGATGGACAGCGGACGTGAAGGGCGAACCTTACCCTCTTTGGCCACCTCGACAATAACAGGCAGCGTGGAAAACGCTGTGTGACCAGTGCCAGCAAGAACCGTCATTAGCCACGTAACAATTGGCGCGTAGAAGGTGATTCGCTTTGGGTTTTTGCGCAGGAACTTCTCCGCAATGTGCACCAGATAGTCCATACCGCCAGCTCGCTGCATTGCTGCGATAGCAGCGATGACGGTCATGATGATGCCAATGACATCGAAGGGGATGTCTTCCCTAGTGATGGGAACGCCGGTGAGACCCAGTGCCAACACACCGAGCCCGCCGGCCATGCCGATGCCAATTGATCCAATTCTCGCGCCCAAAACGATGGCGGCGAGAACGATGACTATATGAACAATAACCATGGACGTACTCCATACGCTCTCTATGCAAACTACGGGCACGCATCTCTATAAAGAGTGCATGCCGTCCTCAACATCTTCTATTTTGCACCCGCTGTGGTGATTTATTCATTTAAAATGCCTGTTTGTGTTGATTCCCACATAAACTAAGGATTTCGCTATAAAATGACCGGCATTTTAAGGTGCATTGTTCCTGTATAGGGCCATAAAAGATTAATTCGAATGGTGCTCCCCCATCATGCAAAATCCCCGCAGCCTCCGCCTGCTTTTCATCCCAGTGAAGTAAAAGTGGCGGCGACTGCGGGGTGACTTTTGCGCGGGCGCTATGCCCTGCTGCTCCTTAAGAGTTGTGGGCTTAGTCCTCGTCGATGAAGAGCTGGCCTCGGAACTCTGGGTGCATGAGGTTTTCTACGGACAGAACCTTATTCAAGGTTGCTTCATCCAGCAGCCCCTTCTCCAGGACGAGTTCCTTGACGCCCTTGCCGGTCTCCAAGGACTCCTTAGCAATCAGATCACCGTTGTGGTGGCCGATGAATGGGTTCAGGTAGGTGACGATACCAATGGAGTTCTCCACGTAGGCGCGGCACACATCAGCGTTGGCGGTAATGCCAGTGACGCACTTCTCGCGCAGAGCATCGACGGCGTTGCCCATGATGCGAATGGACTGGAACAGTGCTTCGCCGATGACTGGCTCCATGACGTTGAGCTGCAGCTGGCCTGCCTCAGCGGCCATGGTGACGACGTGGTCATTGCCGAAGATCTTGAAGCAGGTCTGGTTTACAACCTCCGGGATAACCGGGTTTACCTTACCCGGCATGATGGAGGAACCAGCCTGGCGGGCAGGCAGGTTGATCTCAGCCAGGCCAGCGCGTGGACCGGAAGACAGCAGGCGCAGGTCATTACAGATCTTGGCAAGCTTCATTGCTGCGCGCTTGATGGTGGCGTGCAGCAGCACGTAAGCGCCACAGTCAGAGGTTGCTTCGATGAGATCGCGAGCGGTCTTCATCTCCAGGCCGGTGACCTCAGACAAGGCTGCGGTGACTTGGTGACGGTAGCCAGCCGGGGTGTTCACGCCGGTGCCGATTGCGGTTGCACCCAGGTTGATCTCGAGCAGGCGGCGCTGTGCATCGCGCAGCAATGCCTGCTCCTCGTTCAGGTTATTGGCAAAGCCCTTGAACTCATCACCCAAGGTCATCGGAACGGCATCCTGAAGCTGAGTACGGCCCATCTTCAGGATGTCCTGGAACTCATTGCCCTTGACCTGGAATGCGGCACGCAGACCATCCATGCGCTCAATGAGGTGATCAACTGCTGCGTGCAGACCCAAGCGGAAGCCGGTCGGGTAAGCATCGTTGGTGGACTGGGACATGTTCACATCATCATTCGGGTTGATGATGTCATAGGAGCCCTTCTCCTCACCGAGGTACTCCAGTGCGAGGTTGGCAACAACCTCGTTGGTGTTCATGTTCAGCGAGGTACCAGCACCACCCTGGAAGACGTCCAGCGGGAACTGATCCATGCAGCGACCCTCTTCTAGGATCTGGTCACAGGCCCAGATGATGGCTTCAGCCTTCTTCTTGGGCAGTACGTGCAGGCGGCGGTTTGCCATGGCGGCCGCCTTTTTGACCTGGACCATGCCGCGAATGAAGTGCGGGATGGTGTTGATGGTCACGTAAGAGATCTGGAAATTCTCCATCGCGCGTACGGTGTGCACACCGTAGTAAGCGTCAGCGGGTACCTCCAAAGAACCAAGAAGGTCGGTCTCGGTGCGAGTCTTCTTGCTGGAGTTCTTCGGTGCCTTTTGTTCGGCCACCTTCTGCTGTGCGGCGTGAGTGGAAGTGTCAGCTTCCTTCTTCTTCACGTCCTTTGCTGCAGACTTGGTGTCCTTTTCTTCTTTCTTAGAGGACTTTGCCATGATGGCTCGGCTCCTTTGCCTGTCGAGACTTATATTCGAATGAGTAACCTCAACCGCTAATGTTAGCCGCGACTGAATCTATTTGGGCCGACCCAGAAAAACCACTCCCCCTAAAAGCGGGCGATACGTAAATCAGAGGCCAAAATTGCTTCCGCGCCAAGTTGGGAGAGTCGGTCCATGACTTGGTTAGCTTGCTTCTTCGGAACCATCGCCCGCACTGCCACCCAGTTCTCACGCGCTAACGGCGACACCGTTGGACCGGTCAATCCTGGAGTAATACCAGCGGCTGCGTCCAGGTTCGATTGAGCGATGTTGTAGTCGATCATTAGATAAGTGCGAGCGTGCAGAATTCCCTGAATGCGGTCGAGAACTACCTGCTCTTCTTCGGTGACCTCTACCCCTGTGCGCTTAATGACTACCGCCTCGGACTCAATGATCGGCTCCCCGAACGGCGCTAATCCTTGCTGCCGCAAAGTAGTACCAGTTGACACGACATCAGCAATAACATCGGCAACCCCGAGCCGGATGGAGATCTCTACGGCCCCGTCCAATCGAATAACATCGGCCTCAATTCCCTGTGCGGCGAGGTTTGCGCGGACAAGATTGGGGTACGACGTCGCAATCCGCCGCCCAGCCAGTTGAGAGATATCCCACTCCTCCCCTTGCGGCGCTGCGTACCGGAACGTGGAGCCACCGAAGCCTAACGGCAAAACTTCATCAAAGCTCGCTTTAGAGTCAAGTGCCAAGTCCCGGCCAGTAATGCCTAGGTCTAAGACCCCGCGGGAGACATAGATGGCGATATCTTTCGGCCGCAGGAAAAAGAACTCGACCCCGTTATTGGAATCCACTACGTTGAGCGCCTTGGAATGCCCGCGGCCCTTGTAACCGGCCTCTGCAAGGATCTCCACGGCGGCTTCTGACAACGAACCCTTATTGGGGACAGCTATCTTGATCATGCGGTTCCTTCCATCCTGTGGGGTGTTGCCTAGAGGTACTTATAAAGGTCTTCAGGGGTAAGTCCGCGCTTAAGCATCATGACCTGAGTCCAATAAAGCAGCTGAGACATCTCTTCCGCCAGCTCATCGTCGGACTGATATTCAGCGGCGATCCATACCTCCCCGGCTTCTTCGATGATCTTTTTACCGATGAAATGCTCGCCTTTATCCAGCGCAGCAACGGTGCCAGAACCAGCTGGACGCTGGTCGGCCTTCTCGGCTAATTCCGTAAAAAGAGTCTCAAAGTTCTTCACGCCTACCTATTGTTCCACAGGTAGTTAGAGAATGTAGGGGAACTCTAAATTTCTATTGCCGCACCGAAATCTTAGCGAACCACTCATAGACATCAGCGGCCTTAGCTCCCGCGAGGTGCCGCGAATCGCGGAGGCTAGAAATTTCGGTGACCTCGGTCGGTACCTCAACCTGATCGCCTTCGGGCAAACCGATAACCGCACAGCCGGCGTCAACTGCAGCGCGCATGCCGGTTGCGGAATCTTCGAAAACTAAGCAATCCGCGGGATCTGCTCCAATGCGGCGGGCGGCCTCGCGGTACATATCCGGCGCTGGTTTGCCGGCAGGAACCTCATCCCCGCAGATGGTATCGACGAAATAATGCCGCCCCAGAGAATCGATAGCTGCGTCAGCAACATTGCGCTCGGTATTGGTAGTGACCATCATGGGCACCCCATCGGCCTTTAGTTCCTGAAGCAGCGCAGGGATTCCCGGGAAAATCTCCAGCTGACGAGCAAAAAGGCCCTTGACATAGTCAAACATCCGGGCGCGGTAACGCTCGCTGTCACCGGGTTGTAGCGTCACCCCCGCGTTATCCGCGCAGATTGCCAAGGTGGTATCAAAGGTTGCGCCCACAGTAGCTAGGCGTTGGGTGGGAGTGAGCCGTTTGCCCAGCAGTTCTGAAAGATAAAATGTTGCCTCCGCCCAGAGGGGCTCCGAATTGGTGAGGGTACCATCCATATCCCAGAAGATGGCGGCGGGCTCAGTCAGGCTGGAAGCGGCGGTGGGGTGCGGCACAAGAATAAAGCTAGCTTTCTCTGTCGGGAAGGAAATAGTTTCGCCGTCCACGCTGTGGGCACACGGCGGCAAGAGCCAGCTGCGCAGTTGATGCCAGCTGGCGCTTACTAAGGCGCAAGGGCCAGATCTAAAAGTCCAGTTCCGGAATCTGCGACAGGGCTTCGTCGTCTGCCCCGGTGGCCGCGCTGGCGTTATAGATAAGCTCAGAGAGCTCTTCCTTTTCCTCTGGCTCGAGAACGGCATCGTGCTGAGCGCGATTAAAATCTGCCAACGTACGAACGGTCTTGGACAAGACGGTGACCAACTGCGGTCCGTCAGGATCGTCCGGAAGAGCATCCAGCCCATCGAGCATCTGCTCAAGGTGGCCGCGCAGTTCTGGAAGGACGTTGGCGTCAAACGGTGTCTCCCAGAACTCCTTTTCATCTTCCTTGAGGTAATCGCCGGTGGCGAAGGATTTCAGGTCACTAATGAACTCATCTACGGTGGGTTGGAAATCGGCGCGAATGCTCATGCTGTAGATACTGCCCTATCTTGCCTAAGCCTGCACGCCGAGGAGCGAATTTAGTGCGGTGCGGACCAAATCGGCCGCGCCGTCCTCGTCCGTGCCACGGTCGGCCTCTGCCCACTCATCCACGGCAGCGAGCGCGGCCGGGGTATCAAGGTCGTTCGCGATCGCGGCACGCAGCTTGGCGACGACCTCTTCGGCCCCTGCCATGCTTCCCGGCTGCGCCAAGGCCTCCCGCCATGCGGCGAGGCGGCGCTTAGCGGCGTCGAGCACCTCATCGGACCAGTCGCGCTCGTCGCGGTAATGGCCTGAGAAGACGCCCAAGCGGATAGCGGAGGGATCTTCACCCGCTTCTACGAGCTTGTGGACGAAGACGAGATTTCCCAAGGACTTAGACATCTTGACGCCCTCGAGCCCAATCATGCCGGTATGCACGTAGAACTGTGCCATGCGTTCAACGTTGAGGGCAGCCTCTGCGTGGGCGGCGGAAAACTCGTGGTGCGGGAACTTCAGGTCGCTGCCGCCACCCTGGATATCAAAGGAAGAACCCAAGCGGTTAGTAGCGATGGCGGAACATTCAATATGCCACCCCGGGCGACCAGGCCCAAAGGGCGACTCCCAGGCTGGTTCGCCCTCGCGGTGGGCGCGCCAGATGAGTGCGTCGAGCGGATTCTTCTTCCCTGGGCGGTCGGGATCGCCGCCGCGCTCAGCAAAGAACGTGCGCATCTCTTCGGCAGAGTAATTGGACTCATACCCAAAGCGCTCGGTGGCCTCGATGGAGGCGTAAATATCTGGGTGCTCGGGGTCGTCTACGACGTAGGCCGCTCCGGCATCAAGCAGCTTGTGCACCATCTCCACGATCTCGTCGACAGCCTCCATGGCGCCGATATAGTCCTGCGGCGGGAAAACGGAGAGCAGTTCCATATCGGAGCGGAAAAGGTCAATTTGAGAGGTGCCAAGCTCACGCCAATCCACGCCGTCACGTTCGGCACGTTCGAAGAGCGGATCATCGACGTCGGTGATGTTTTGGACATAGTGAACCTTCTTCCCGGCATCCAGGAACGCACGGTAGATGAGGTCAAAGGTCAGGTACGTAGCGGCATGGCCCAAGTGGGTGGAGTCATAGGGCGTGATGCCACACACGTACATGGTGGCGGTATCCCCTGCGACCTCTACGGGAGCGACGGTTTGGTTCGCAGAATCGTACAAGCGCAGCTGTTCCGCATCACCCGGCACAGGGCGGAAGGAAGGTATTGGCCAAGAATGCATAGCCACCATATTAACGCGGTGTGCCTTAGAGCGGCTGCAGGACTCCCAATGCCAGGAGGATCATGACGAGCACGCCGACCGGGATGCGGTAAGCGGCAAACCAAGAGAAGGAGTGGTTGCCCACGAACTTTAGTAGCCACGCAATGGAGGCGTAGCCCAGTACAAAGGCGATGCCAGTGCCGACCAGAAGCTGCAGGCCGGAGGCGGCTTGGCCGGATTCGGGAGAAAAGGCGTCGGGAAGCGAGAAAAGCCCCGAAGCCAGCACAGCCGGAATGGCCAGCAAGAAGCTAAAGCGTGTGGCTACCTCGCGGTCCAACCCCAGGAACAGACCACCAGAGATGGTGCCGCCGGAGCGGGAAACACCCGGAATGAGCGCCAAGCATTGGCACAGGCCCATAACAATGGCGTCTTTCATGGTCAACTGGTCAAAACCGCGTTCCTTCTTGCCCATTTTTTCTGCAGCGATGAAGACAAAGGAGAAGAGGATGAGCATTGCCGCGGTAATCCACAGGTTGCGCAGGGCGCCGCGAATCGCATCCTCGAATGCGAGGCCAATAATTCCGATGGGAATGGAGCCCACGATGACCATCCACCCCATGCGCCAGTCCTGGCCACGAGAGGACTTATCGGCCCAGCCGCGGAACCAGCCGGAGAGAATCTGCCAAATCATTGGGGCGAAATAGACCAGCACAGCCAGCTCCGTACCCAGCTGGATAACTGCGGTGAAGGACGCGCCGGCGTCGTTGCCCCAAAAAAGTTCGGAAACAATGCGCAGGTGACCGGAGGAACTTACCGGAAGAAACTCGGTAAGCCCCTGCACGATGGACAAAACAATGACCTGCGCCCAAGAAACAGCGTCAGTTGCGGTATTAGAAATCACCCGCTTCACACTACAGCCGCGCTGGGCTTCGAGTTTTTACAACGCGCGCTGTTAGGATTAGTAGCCGTGAAATCTCAATCTGGCTCCGCACTTATCCTTTCCAGTTTGCTGGCGCTTAGCGCCACCGCGTTGGCCGCCTGCCAGCCCGAAGTGGGCGTGGGCGCCGATCCAGAGACCGCGGTCAAGGGCAATGCCACCCCAGCGGCCTCCCCGGCTAAGGCGGATCCGGAAGGCACTGTGGTCGACCTTAAGGGAGACATCACTGACCTTGCCGTCTTTGATGACTCGCTGGCAGTGCGCACCAAAGACGAGCTTCTCATCGGTAGCCAGAAGGATTTTGAAGAGAAGAAGGCTACCTCGCTAGACCTTTCTGCGAAGTGTGGTGACCTCAGTTCTTCGGAGTCGGGTTTTGTCCTCGCCTGCCCAGATAAGGTTCTCCTGATCGATCCTGCATCCACGGATTCTCTCCAGGAGGTCCACATGGAGGAGGACTCCCCAGTTACCGCCGCCACCCAGCTATCCAGCGGCGAGATCTTTGCCACCTCGGCCGATTCCACCACGATAGGCATCTATAAGGACGGAAAGCGCGACGGAGATATCGAGGTGGAAGACGGCTCGGACCAGCTATTGGCCGTGCCCAATTCCTCAGGCGATGACGGAGTAGTGCGCATCCACCGAGAGGATTCCACTATCCAAAACGTGGACTGGACGAATGATCGCGCGGGCGGCCGACTGCGCGTTGGCCAGGGGGTCGGCAGCATCGCGGTAGGCGATAACGGCGTAGTCCTCGCCTCCGATACCGAGGGCGGCCGCTTGGCCGTCTACACTTCCGATGACGTTGTCCGCCTGCATCAATACGGCAACGTAGAGGGCACCCCATGGGGCGTAGCCTGGGATAATAAGCGCAATCTGGCGTGGGTGAGCGCCACCGATACCAATAAGGCTTATGCCTTTGAGATTGCCAAAGGCGTCCCAGAGCTGCGCGGAGATCTCTCGACCGTGCCGGATGCGCAAAATATTGCCATGCTTGGCGACGGCACCTTTGTCGCCGCCTCCGCCACCGGCCACGGGCTGCAGTTCGTGGACGCCCCGCACCTGAAGAAGGAGTCTTAAGAAGATGACCAGCACTATTGACCAATTGCGCGCGCAGGCCTACCAGCTTGCATTGCGCGGCATGTTCAAGCTCAGTCCGGAGCGGATACACGAGATCATCAATACGGCCTTGAGCGGACTCCAAGCTGCCGGCCCCGTCAACCGAGCCCTAGCAAAGATCCTGCCGGTCAACGATCCAGTGCTGCGCCAAGAGGTCTTCGGTGTAGAATTCCCCCGCCCGTTGGGACTTGCCGCCGGGTTCGATAAAAACGCCGCAGCTGCTGATACGTGGACTCCCATTGGCTTTGGTTATGCAGAGTTGGGCACCGTCACCGCCCAAGCACAGCCCGGCAATCCTGCGCCGCGGCTCTTCCGTCTGAAGGCCGATAAAGCCATCTTGAACCGGATGGGCTTTAACAATGAAGGTGCAGCAGCCGCCGCAGAAAACCTGCGCAAGCGTCGCTACAGCGATGTCATTGGCATCAATATTGGCAAAACCAAAGTCACCCCTGCCGAGCATGCAGTAGAAGACTACCGCCGCTCCGCGTCGGTGTTGGGCGACTTGGCAGATTTCCTGGTGGTCAACGTTTCTTCCCCGAATACCCCGGGCCTGCGCGACCTGCAAGCAGTGGAATCGCTGCGTCCCATTCTCTCCGCCGTGCAAGAATGCACCGCGGTTCCGGTGCTGGTGAAAATTGCCCCAGATCTTTCCGATGCCGACGTTGACGCCGTGGCAGACCTAGCCCTCGAACTCGGCCTCGACGGAATCGTAGCGACAAATACCACCATTTCCCGCGAGGGACTCAAGACCCCAGCCGCCGAGGTAAAGGAGATGGGTGCCGGTGGCGTATCCGGCCCTCCGGTAGCCGAGCGCTCCCTAGAAGTGCTGCGCCGCCTCAATGAGCGAGTCGGCGGCCAGCTCACCCTCATCTCCGTGGGCGGCATCTCCACGCCGGAGCAAGCATGGGAACGCATCACTTCCGGCGCTTCCCTGCTGCAAGGCTACACCGGTCTCATCTACGGCGGTCCGGACTGGATCCGCGATATTCACCGCGGCATTGCCGCTCAAATCCGTGCCCACGGTATGAGCAATATTTCCCAGGCGGTTGGCTCCGGTCTTCCTTGGAAGCCCTTGGATTAGTCCAGCCCAAGGTTGCTCAACACAAGGTCCGCCTACTTCTCCTGCTGCACGCAGAGGAAGTAGGCGGACCCTTTATCTTTGCGATGCTGACTAGGTTTGCGACATGGCGCTGCGCTTGAGGATCAGTGCGCACAACACCGCGAAGCCGGCGTAGAACACGACCCAAACCTGTGGTTGAGTGAATAGGATATCGCCGGGCAGAAAGCGGCTTATTGCAATGATCACAATGGCGATGACCAATGCTGCAACCTGCGCGCGGCTTCCCGCCTGACTCTTGCTCATGGTGCTAAAGGCCCCGACGATGACCGCGGCGACAATAATCGCCACTTTGGAATACGTCCATTCGAAGTCGACACCCCAACCATCCGTGAAGACGGAGATTAACGCAAAGAGCACCAGCACGAATGCGACCACTATGAAGGCGCCGCCGACCCGCAGCGCCGTCGGCGGGCTAGGCTGCGATGAAGTAGAGCTACTCGCCATTACTTCGCCTCGTACCAGCCCCACAAAATGGCGCGGCCAAGAGCGTGGAAATGCAGGTTGAACCCAAGCACGGTCGGCGAAGCATCTGGGTCGATGTCGAGCTTTTCTACGTCGACTGCATGGACGGCATAGAGGTAGCGGTGCGGGGCGTGTCCGGCAGGCGGGTTTGCACCGAAATAGGTGCGCTCGCCCGAATCGTTGCGCAAGCTAATGACGCCGTCAATCCCCAAGTCCTCGGCGGCACCGGCATTGGTAGGCAGCTCGCTTACCTCGACGGGGATATTGAACGCCGCCCAGTGCCAGAAACCAGAAGCCGTTGGCGCATCTGGGTCGAAACAAGTCACGGCCAGGGACTTAGTACCTTCCGGCAGTCCGGACCACGCAAGCTGAGGCGATACGCTCTCTGGGGCGCGGAGCTTCTCCTGGAGCTCGTCTCCTTCCACCACATCAGTGGACGAGAGAACGAAGGACGGGACATCGCGCAGCGGTGCGTAAGGATCTGGACCAGGAAAGCGGGAATCATCTGCGTAAGAAGTCATAGACCCATTTGTACCCCACCTCACAAGCCGATGTCGATGTGGTGTAACCTCCGCAGCCTGCATAAATTTTGCCGCACACGTGGAAAGCTCCCAACCAGACTTACAACCATGTATTTCCACACGCCGCTAACGGTAGCTTTTTCACGCCACACGCAGGCGATTTGTAAAGCAAGCCTCGAGCAGGATACAGTATCGGAGTGCCCAGCCGAGAGGCTGATAAACACCCTGCCCGGGTGGCGGAATGGCAGACGCGCTAGCTTGAGGTGCTAGTGTCCTATTAACGGACGTGGGGGTTCAAGTCCCCCCTCGGGCACAACGGACCGGCGGTTACCACTAAGGTAGCCGCCGGATTTTTCTATTCAGTACTCCCACAAGGACTACGATCTCCCCCCATGACCACACTTTTGAGTTGGGCGCGCAGCTTCGGCCATTTCCTCAAATCGCTCGCCTGGTCCGCCTGGCGGTCAATTCTCCAGTGGTCGATGCGTCGTTGGGTAGCCGTCCTCGCCGCCATCGTCACCGGCGTCACCCTCCTTTATTTCTTCGATCTACCGGACGTGTCCCAGCTTCGCGACGCTTCCACCCGCTATGGCGCGTGGTTCCCTCTCCTTTTCACCCTAGGTTATGTCATATTTACGCAGCTTCCATTCCCCCGGACGTTTTGGACGGTAGCCGCAGGAATACTTTTTGGCCCATGGAAGGGCCTCGCCCTCTCCTTGTGTGCCTTGACGGTGTCTGCGACCCTGTCGCTCCTCATCGTCCGCACGCTCCTCGGAGACTGGATCCGGCCGCACCTAACTCACCCCGCAGTGTTTAAAATCAATGCCCACTTGGAGCGGCGCGGCTGGCTGGCCATCGCTTCACTGCGAATGGTGGCCGGCGTCCCCTTCAGTCTCCTGAATTATGTTGCCGCACTAACGCCCGTGAAGCTTAGCCATTTCACCGTGGCCTCCCTCCTCGGTTCCATCCCGACTACTGCCCTCGGCGTCTTCTTCGGCGATGCCCTCACAGGCCACACCTCGCCCAGCATCATTGTCGCCATGATAGCTTTTGCCGCCATCGGTATGGGCGGGCTGTATATGGATTCACGTCTACCCACTCGCCCATAAGTCAAGTACGAGCGGTAGACTATTTCGCAATTGGTTCCTTAAGGAGGATTTTCTGTGCTTGCTGTCCACGCTCGCTACCGGGGCCGCTCCGTGCGTCGCGCAGAGTTGGTCCAACGCTCTGCAACGGCTCTATCCACCCTCAATGGTGTGGGCGAGTTCCACGTGCTCGGCGTGGAAGATATTTGCGCCGTAGTTGATTCAGCAACAGCAGTGTGCGACGTGGTCATGGCCTTGCTTGCCGACGGCGACTGGGCCATCGGCATCGGCATTAGCCCCGGCAACCAGGAAGATGAGGAAGGCGCGCGCCAGGTAGCAACCGCTGCATTGCGGAAGTCCGCCCGCATGGGGCAGGTCTACGCCAAACTCAATAAGCGCGGCCGCGCCTCGGAGGCGAGCGACATCGCGGCCACCTTTGCCCTGCTTGGCTACGTTTTGCACAAGCGCACCATCGAAGGGCGCGAAGCAACCTCGCTTGTCCGCGCAGGACTCAACCAGAATGAGGCCGCCGAAGAGCTAGGAATTTCCAAGCAAGCCATGTCGCAACGCCTCCAGGCGGCCGGCTGGAGCGCGGAGATGGCGGGATGGCAGTTGGCCGTCAACCTAATTGAACGCGCCAACCTCGCCCACCCCTAGAGCAAGTCGGACTTGCTCAACTCAGGTGTAGTAACGAAGTCCACGAGGCGCTCCACGGCGCCGATCAGGGTGGAGTCTAGGTCGCGGAAGGAATGTACGGCGTTATAGACATGGCGCCACCCATCCTTCGGGTCGCTCCACCCTACGCGGCGGCAAATACCGGTCTTCCAATCCTCGCCGTAGGGTACATCTGGCCATTCACGCAGGCCAACGCGCTGCGGCTTTACCGCCGCCCAGATATCGATGAAGGGGTGTCCAGTCACCAGGACATGCTCTCCCACGGTTTCCGTTAATCGGGTTTCCTTAGAGCCTTGAACCAAGTGATCCGCCAATACCCCGACCCTGCGGCCCGGCCCTGGCTGAAACTCTGCGAGGCGCGCCTCCAAGTTGTCCAAACCCTCGAGGTATTCGACTACCACGCCTTCCACACGCAGGTCGTGACCCCACACTTTTTCCACTATGGCGGCATCATGCACGCCTTCCACCCAAATGCGCGATGGCGCGGCAACCTTGGCCTCCACGTTCTCTACGCGGCGGGAGCCGGAGTTGGACTTACGGGGAGCCCGCTTTTCGACGTACCGGGTAAGCGTTACTGGCTTGCCTTCCACTAGGAACCCCCCTTTAACCAGGTTAAAGACCCGTTCTACGCCGTGGCGATCCTCAAGTCGTACCACCTCACCGAAAACGGTTTTATCCACGCCCATAACAGCACCCACAAAGTCATCGCCGCGCACTTCCACTACCATTCCGGGCTCGGCTGGCACTTCTGGGTACTGGCGCGGCTTCGACCGCGAGTGGCCAGCAAAAATATCTCCGCCATAAGGATCAAAACTCATGGCCCGTTAGTCTATCTACTAGACTGGCTCGCCATGGATATGCGCGCCGAAGTATGGTCACCTTTACAAAACACCGCCGTCTGGCTTGGCTCGTGGCTGTGGGGACATGAAACCACCGATGACTTGCTGGACGCGCTTACGGAACTAGGCGGACGTCCAGAATGCTTGGACGAATCCCCCTTCGTCGATATGTTAGCCATGCTGCGCGCGGAGACCTCCGAGCTTACCGCTCATCGCGGTGTACGTGCCGAGCCTATCGTGCGCCTCGCACTGTCTGGGCCAGGCGAGCCGCCTGCTTTGCCGGCGGGATCGGAGTCCTATCGCGCGGCTACACAAAGTTCTGCCGGAGCAATCATAGTTCGCACCAATGATCCCCTGCGTAACTTAGTCCTCATCCCCCACATTCGCCACAGCCATACAGCGTGGCAAGTGGTCGTCGAAAAGCAGCAGCTCCCCGCGCCCGCCTGGCTAAGCCCCGGTGAAGCCGACGCACTGCTTTCCCAAGCAACCAATGAGTCCGCCGAGCTCATCGCGGCAACCGGGTATAGCACCGAGGCCTTGCCCAACCCACGCCTCACCGTGGGAACTCTGAGCGACTTCTATGACACCCCCGGACTTCCCCGTTCAACGCCAGCCCGGTCAGCCAAGCTCTTTGCCCGGGCTGACCGGGTAGCCGCGATCATCGAAACCGTCACTGACCGCATCAAGGACCACAGCCTTGATCCACAATTGCTTCGCTTGTGGCGTCACATCCGCCAGGCCCGCATGACGGGCGTGTATTATGCGCTTGGAGAATTTGCCCGTTAACGGGACCGAATATCGCAGCACCCCGCTGCACACGGCGCACCATTGACTGTGCACCCTTGCACCGTGACACTCCCGCTGGTCTCCCACTCGCGGCTCTGCTCTAGTTCATCGATGAGATCAACAACCATCTCCGCAAAACGTGGAGTCGGACCCGCTGTACGGGTGCGCAGGACCTTGACACCCATCTCTTCGGCTGCCTTCTGCAGCTCGGAATCAAGATCCCAAATAACCTCCATATGATCGGAGATGAAGCCAATCGGGCATACCACGACCGTGTCGATGCCCTCGTTGTGGTGGATATCGTTGGTGTGATCAACAATGTCTGGCTCGAGCCACGGAGTGCGTGGATTACCCGAACGTGACTGCCATACAAGGTCATAATCAGAAATACCGGCTCGTGCGGCCACCAACCGCGACGCCTCAGCCACCTGGCGGGAGTATAGGTTTTTATCCCCTTCCGCGCCGCCCACGTTATCGTGCGCGACGGGAACTGAATGGGCGGTAAATAGCAAGCGGGTGGATTCCTTCTTTTCTTCCGGAACCCCTCCCCAGACCTCCG
The DNA here is from genome assembly GCF_032821655.1 of Corynebacterium sp. CTNIH16. Lineage (NCBI taxonomy): Bacteria > Bacillati > Actinomycetota > Actinomycetes > Mycobacteriales > Corynebacteriaceae > Corynebacterium > Corynebacterium sp. CTNIH16. The sequence goes on from NZ_JAVBIG010000007.1 coordinate 15,246, forward strand.
TGACAGCGGCTGCCATTTCGGCCACGAACTTCGGATGATCGAAGAATTGGCGAATCTTAGTAAATTCAATGTCCGGCAAACCCTGCTCCGCCAGATGCTCGCGCATCTGCTGAATGTCCTCATCATATTGCCGGCATGCGGAGTACCCACCCCATGCAGAGGTAGCGAAGACAGCTACCTTGCGCACCCCGTCCTGAGACATCTTTTCCGCAGTCTCACTGGCAAAGGGATACCAATTTCGATTGCCAAAGTAGACCGGTAGATTATGTCCGCGTTTTTTCAGCTCTCCTTCGAGATGATCGATGATTTCGCGGTTAAGTGCATTGAGCGGACTTACCCCTCCGAAGTGGTAATAATGCTCGCCCACCACTTCTAGCCGCTCGCGAGGGATACCTCGACCTCGGGTAACGTTCTCCAAAAAAGGAACGACCTCCTCGTTTCCTTCCGGGCCACCGAAAGAAAGAACGAGGAGGGCGTCGAAGTTTTGGGCATTCTGTTGTGCGTCAGTCATGCCCTAAACCATACCAACCAAAAGTTGGAGATTAGAGAAGACGCACGACATCGGGAGTAGCGCCACCCCAGCGAACCGGAACTACTGAAACAGTCTGACCAGACTGTGGCGCTTCAATCATTTGGCCGTCGCCTAGGTAGATAGCTACGTGCTGGCTTCCACCAGCTCCGTAGAAGATAAGGTCACCGCGCTGTGCGTTCTCGCGGGGAACCTTCTTGCCCTGCTGGTACTGCGCACCAGTGTAGTGAGGAAGGTCCAGGCCGGCTGCCGCGTAGGCGTACTTGACTAGCCCCGAGCAATCGAAGCCAGACTGTCCAAAGTCCCCGAAAGAATCAGCCACGCCACCATCGCGAAGCCCACCAGTAGGACCGTTATTATCGCCGCCACCCCACACATAAGGGACGCCGACCTGAGACTCAGCGCGAGAAATGACGGCCTCGATCTGAGCGTCTCGGCCCGCGTCTGCACCGGTGGTGCTTTCGTCTACTTCAGCCACCTCATCCACCTCGGGAGCGTCAACACTGGCGGCAGGTGCAGTATTCGGGCTGCCCAAACCTAGTAGGTCAGACGAACCCTGCATAAGGGTGCGCACATCGTCCTCATCAACGGCTGCAACGATATCATTCGCAAGTCCGAGCGCATCGTTCACAGAGGACCCAGTGCCGAAATCGACGTTCTGGAACGTCGGCGTTGCACCCTCATTGAGGGCGTTTCCAAAGTCCGCTTCTGGAGTAGTCTTCTCCTGCTCAGCAACGGATGGATCCTCCGGATTATCGGCAACGTCCGCACTGCCCGGAACCTCAGACGGTCCCTGATCCACTACCTCATCCGTAAAGCCCTGAGACTGGACCTCGCGCGTCAAGTCCTGAGAGTTGACCGAGAAAGAATTAGTTGACACCTCAGAATCAAGATTGTCACCTTGATTTGGCGCGACTGGAAGAGAATCCTGCTGCGGGAGCTGCATCCCGCTTGCTACCTCCCCTTGGGGCGCAGCCTGCTGCTGGCGGGCAAAAGTGGCTTCCGCAAATCTTTGGGTAGCGTTTAGTCGCGCTTCATTCTGGGCCAGCTCTCGGCGCTGCTGCGCAACACGATTCTCGGCTTCTCGCTTTTCCTCACCCGCCTGGCGCAGCTCATCTGACAAGCTGGCAACATACTCTTCGTTAGTGCCCGGCTCGCCGTTCACCTGTTCCAATTGGGTTCGAATCTGAGCAATACGGTCTTCCGCTGCGGAAACATCTGCTTCCGCGCGGCCTAGCTCTGCCCGGGATTCCTCTACAGCGCCCTGCAGTGAATCTGCGTTGGCAACCGCACGGTCAATTGCTACGTGGTCTGAGTTTTGGCCCTGGACCGTACCTGCGTTTGGCGTCGATACTTCATCGGCGCCCGCTGGGGCTACGGTGGAAAGCGTTGAAATAGCTGCGGTACCTGCTACTGCAGCAATGAAAGCGCGAACATGTCGAATGCGCGGAAGGCGAATGGTGGCCACTGAAATACTCCTAGTTTGGGCCCACGCTGCCCCTTTAGTGAGAGTCCATGAAGACCTCCGGACATAGGTATGCCCGGGCTCCCCGCCTGCATATTTCGCACAAACACAGGCGTTATCGCATGCCTTATTGGGCAGCCTAGAGGTTCGCCTCGAGTAGCTATCAAAAGATACGCGAAGCTAACCCCCTGGTGCCCGCAGACACTAGAGCGGTAAGTATTGATGGACTGCCTACTTCGGCTGAGACTTCACTCCGGGTGTGCACTTTCGGTGGACCCTCAGCAGCCTTAGGGCTTCCATGTAGGAACTAGAGAAAGTTGTGGACTTGCCGCGCCAAATTTTGGCCGCCTCAAATCGCTACTGTTTCCCCACAACAGCGACATCCAGACAATTCGTACCCTGGCAAGAAAGCCTAAAGGTCTACTTGCGCGAGTCCGACAAGCCGGACACAGATGGTCTTCAACTATCCTCTGTTCAAACAAAGTCCCACGACTGTGAAATCCACTTCTACTCTTGCGCTGCGCGCGACATACGCCCCAGGGTGCGTTTTACAACCCGCGGTTCCGTATGCCCCGATCACGTCTTCGTTGCACTGAGCACTGTGAGAACTGCTCTACGGGTTCTGGCGGACCTCGCCGCGGCGCCAACTGGAGTCCAAAAGGTCTAACCTTTTGAGCACTACCGAGCCGTCGAGGGCAAGCAGCCACAACCCATGAACAGGCCACACGAGGCTGACCCTTGTGGAGTGATTCGGTGTTCCCGGACCCTATCCCTATGGACCTCTCCGTGCGCACCTTCTATGACGACAGACTTTCAGCCTTGGCCATGTAAAGGTTCGCACCAAAATTTCCACACGGTGGAGTTCTAATGAACCCGTCTCACCTCATAAACGGAAGGTGGGTTGATGTGTAATTTTTCGAACATTGCAATCGCTCAAGTTCTTTGCCTGCGTCCCAAATCACTTTCGATGGGTCCCGGTTCATTGACTCCCAAGAACGGCCACTCGACGTTCTAACTTTCGCTCGAGGCGTGCTTCCCCACATACCCGTGCGAATTCTCTCGTGACAGTCAAGGCTAAGCCCATGAACCCAGGAAGCAAGAAATGTCTCCTGAGTCGACAACCGAACCTTACGTCACGACACGCCCGTTTCGCACAATTTCCCCGCAATTCACGTGAGTCAAGTTAATTCACATGACTCAACATGTGCACCTAACCTGCAATGATTTTGTTACCATCCCGTTATTGTGACTTTAGTCACCAGCTACCCGGGGTTCTATACGCCCCACCGACCCCCAGTCAGGCCGCGACTAGGGCTACTGAACCACTCCCCCACCGGATGTCAACCCCTAAGGGTTTACTTTGACCACTCCCCTACCCTATTCACGATCCCTAATTAGGTACCCGATTCACGCTAAGTCCCGACCGAACTTCTACCCCCCGATCCACAACCGACTCGCTCCGCAAACCGTGAGTGAACGAAACTGCGCCATCCACATTCACCCGGAGCCCTTCAGTACACGCCTTTGGGCCAGTTGCCCGAAATTTTCGTACATCTATGCCTCGCAAAAGTTTCACCCAATAACGCGATACTTTTTCGAACAAACTTAATTTTCAAGGAGCATTTGTTCAATTTTGGAAAGCCAAGTTCCTCGTTTCTCGCCCGGCTTTCTTCACTCGTCCGACTCGCACCCCCAATTTCCGTAGATCCTTTTCAACTATTAGGGCGTGCGACGGCCGGCCGCTAGGAAAGAGCTAACGAATACAATCACGGCGATTACGGCAACCACCCCCACCGCTGCGCCCACCGGGAAGCTGATTTGGTCTAGTCCCCTGTAGTACTCAGACAGAAGGTCTACTTGTTCAACTCCAGGCGGGATCTGCGCCTGTACCGACTCAATGTCAGCGCGGCTATAAGTGTCACTAACGGAAGAAACATGGCGAGGGGTTTGTACGATGACGGTATTCAAACCTGTCGCGTCTTGGAGCTCTTGGGCAATGTCACGGACATCAGGCGCACGATCAACTATCACATCAACCACGGCCACACCGTCACCGTCTCGCAAGCCTTGGGCTACCTCCGCGTTGAGCAGTGCATCTTGGCTGAGCACTGGGGACGTGTAGGCCACGCCGTCCACTTTGAGCTGACCTGCCAAAGCAGCTACATCTACGCCCGCGGGAATCATGTGTATCTCTTCCTTATATAGGGCTCCTAAACTAACTTCTTCTCCCCAAGATACGGTCAGATCACTGGAACCCATTTCCTCAACTCGCCAATTTTTCAGAAAAGGTGAAAACAGAACGCTTGTACTGTTACAATGGCAGCGACCGAAGGTTTTAGCCTCTACAATATCTAGGTGAACCATCGCGTTCTTTGTCGCCTTCAACACAGCGGGCCCCATGGTCGCGTCGCGTCACACTAGTGACCAGTGATGCCGAGCACTGCCCCGCGGTGACGACTGGCGACGAGTACCAAACAGAACACACTGTTTATTAACAAGGAATGGAGCTCCCTGTGACTGAAAGCTTGAACTCCTTCGAGGCCAAGAAGACCCTTGATGTCAACGGTAAGTCTTATGACTACTTTGACATCAACACCGTCTCCGGTCTGGAGAAGTTGCCTTATTCCCTCAAGGTGCTGGCAGAAAATCTGCTGCGTAACGAGGATGGCAAGAACGTAACCAAGGACCACATCAACGCCTTGGCAAACTGGGATCCGGAGGCAGAGCCGGACACCGAAATCCAGTTCACCCCAGCACGCGTCCTCATGCAGGACTTTACCGGTGTTCCTTGCGTTGTTGACCTCGCTACCATGCGTGAGGCCGTCTCCGCACTGGGTGGCACCCCGGATCAGGTTAACCCTCTCAACCCGGCCGAAATGGTCATTGACCACTCCGTCATCGTTGAGGCTTTCGGCTCTACCGATGCGTTGGAAAAGAACGTTGAAATTGAGTACCAGCGCAACGAAGAGCGCTACCAGTTCCTCCGCTGGGGTGCTGAGAACTTCTCCAACTTCCGCGTTGTTCCTCCGGGAACCGGCATCGTCCACCAGGTAAACATCGAGTACCTGTCCCGCGTTGTATTCGACAACGAGGGCCTCGCTTACCCGGATACCTGTATCGGTACTGACTCCCACACCACCATGGAAAACGGCCTGGGCATTCTTGGCTGGGGCGTCGGCGGCATCGAAGCAGAGGCTGCCATGCTCGGCCAGCCGGTATCCATGCTTATCCCGAAGGTCGTAGGCTTCAAGCTGACCGGTGAGATTCCTACCGGTGTTACTGCAACCGACGTCGTTCTTACCATCACCGAGATGCTGCGCGAGCACGGCGTTGTGCAGAAGTTTGTTGAGTTCTACGGCAACGGTGTTAAGTCTGTCCCGCTGGCAAACCGCGCCACCATCGGCAACATGTCCCCTGAGTTCGGTTCCACCGCTGCGATCTTCCCGATTGACGAGGAGACCACCAAGTACCTCGAGCTCACCGGCCGCCCGCAGGAGCAGATCGACCGCGTCGAGGCCTACGCCAAGGCACAGGGAATGTGGCTGGAGGAGGACGCTCCAGAGGCAAAGTACTCCGAGTACCTCGAGCTGGACCTGTCCACCGTTGTTCCTTCCATTGCCGGCCCGAAGCGCCCGCAAGACCGCATCCTGCTGACGGAGGCCAAGGAGCAGTTCCGCAAGGATTTGGCTAACTACACTACCGACGAGGTTTGCGTTGACGAATCCACTGTCGAGGCAAAGCGCATGTCCGCAGAAGGCGGCGCTCCAGCTATGGAGGACGTCACCGGCGGCTTGAACAAGGCTCGTGAGGGTCACGGCGAGTCCTCGGCTACTGGCGCGAAGGGCCGTCACTCCAACCCAATTACCGTTGAGTCCCAAAACGGTGGCGAGTTCACCTTGGACCACGGCATGGTTGCCATTGCCTCCATTACTTCCTGTACCAACACCTCTAACCCATCCGTCATGGTGGGCGCAGGCCTTATCGCCCGTAAGGCAGCAGAAAAGGGCCTGCAGTCCAAGCCATGGGTTAAGACCATCTGTGCTCCTGGCTCCCAGGTTGTTGATGGCTACTTCCAGCGTGCAGACCTGTGGAAGGACCTCGAAGCCATGGGCTTCTACCTCTCCGGCTTCGGCTGCACCACCTGTATTGGTAACTCCGGCCCATTGCCGGATGAGGTTTCTGCAGCCATCAACGAGAATGACCTCGCTGCTACCGCGGTCCTTTCCGGTAACCGCAACTTCGAGGGCCGTATCTCCCCGGACGTCAAGATGAACTACTTGGCGTCTCCAATCATGGTCATCGCCTACGCCATTGCCGGCACCATGGACTTTGACTTTGATGCACAGCCACTAGGCCAGGACCAGGAAGGCAACGATGTCTTCTTGAAGGACATTTGGCCATCCCCGCAGGAGATTGAGGACACCATCCAGTCCGCTATCTCTCGCGAGATGTACGAAGCTGACTACGCCGACGTCTTCAAGGGCGACGATGCTTGGCGCAACCTGGACGTGCCGGAAGGTGAGACTTTCAAGTGGGATGAGGATTCCACCTACATCCGCAAGGCTCCTTATTTCGATGGCATGCCAACCGAGCCGAACCCGGTTGAAGACATCAAGGGTGCGCGCGTTCTGGCAAAGCTGGGCGACTCCGTCACCACTGACCACATCTCCCCTGCTTCCGCTATTAAGCCGGGTACCCCGGCTGCGCAGTACCTCGATGAAAACGGCGTTGCCCGCCAGGACTACAATTCCCTAGGCTCCCGTCGCGGTAACCACGAGGTTATGATGCGCGGTACCTTCGCGAATATTCGCCTGGCCAACCAGCTGGTCGACGTCACCGGTGGCTACACCCGTGACTTCACCCAGGAAGGCGGCCCGCAGGCCTTCATCTTCGATGCTTGCCAGAACTATAAGGAAGCCGGCATTCCGCTCGTTGTCATTGCTGGTAAGGAGTACGGCACTGGCTCTTCCCGCGACTGGGCAGCCAAGGGCACCAACCTGCTTGGCGTGAAGGCTGTTATCACTGAGTCCTTCGAGCGTATCCACCGTTCCAACCTGATTGGCATGGGCGTTATCCCACTGCAGTTCCCGCAGGGCGAGTCCCACGAGTCCTTGGGTTTGGATGGTACGGAGACTTTCGACATCGAGGGCATCTCCGCCTTCAACGATGGCTCCATCCCGAAGACCGTCCACGTAACCGCTACCAAGGAATCCGGCGAGACCGTGGAGTTTGATGCTGACGTCCGCATCGATACCCCGGGTGAGGCTGACTACTTCCGCCACGGCGGCATCTTGCAGTACGTTCTGCGTCAGATGGTCAAGAACTAAGCGTCTTCGCGCAGTCCTTCAGCCCACCGGAGGGGCTAAAGGACTAAGTTCAGTCGACAACGCGGGGTTGCACCGCCCTCCCCAGGAAGGGCAATGCGGCCCCGCGTTTCGTCACGTCGATTTTATTTCTTATTTAAAATTACTGATTAAACAATCTTTAGACATCCCCATTAAGGAGAGTTCCCTGCTATGCCCATCGTGAGCGAATCTGAGCTTAGCCGCCGCCGGCACGACATTCTCGTAGGTGCCCGCCGCTGCTTTGCAGAGCACGGGTACGAGGGAGCGACTGTTCGGCTACTCGAACAAGCGACGGGTAAGTCGCGTGGCGCAATTTTTCACCACTTCGGTGACAAAGAGTCACTATTCCTTGCCTTGGCGCAAGAAGATGCCGCTCGTCAGGCCGAAGTCGTGGCTCAAAATGGCTTGGTAGAAGTCATGCGGGAGATGCTCGACCATCCTGAGCGCCACGATTGGCTAGCCACTCGCTTGGAAATCACCTCCCTGTTACGCACTGACCCCTCGTTCGCCGCTCGGTGGAAAGAAAATCAATCGGTTCGTGATGAAGCCGTTCGCGCACGATTGGCATCTAATGCGGATAAGGGCCGCCTACGAGATGATGTAGGAATCGATACCTTAGCCATCTATCTTGAGGTATTTATGGACGGATTCATTAATCGGCTTGCCTTGGGCGATACCGCGGAGCTAGAAAATGTTCTAGACTTAGTAGAGCAATCCATCCGCGGTGTTCAGGCGAGCCCACAGTAGCCCCCATACAACTACTTTTGCTCCCGGCAGCGTCTTAACTGATGTTGGAAATAGCCGGGAGCAATTTTGTATGCGCTTATAGCTGCTGCGCCGGCAGTGTCGTTTCCGTTACTTCGGCATAGGTTTCTATTTCAGCCACAAACTTAGGATCGTGACAGGTAACCACTAGGGCACTGCCGGACTGCAGTGCGTGGTGGATCATTTGGTGCATGAGCCAGCGGTCGGCAGCTGAAAGCAAGGTGTCTGGTTCGTCGAGCAGGACCACCGATCGCTGCTGCCCGATCACGTGGGCAATCTGCGCAAGCCGCAGGCGAGACGATGGTAGATCGAGAGGATGATCTGCCGGATTGAGTCCCAGCAGGTTGCGCAAGGTGTCATTGGGGACGAGTTCTTCCACCGTTGGAAATATCGCCTGATCAAACGGCGATTGCAAGGCTAGAGCGGGTGGATTCGGGACAGCTCCGGCGCCATCGAGCCCAGCAGCAGCCCGCAGGAGCGTGGTTTTGCCACTGCCATTATCGCCTCGCAGCCACGTAACCGCAGATTTCGCGATAGGGATTTCTACCGGGCCGACGCTGAAGGAAGTGCCACGGGGCTGAGAAAAGTGCCACCATTTCTTCTTTGCTGCACTCCTGCATGCCGTTAGCGGACCGATACTCCCTGTCCGGGGGCTTGCAGAAACCCGCGGTAAGTCAACGGCCGCTACGAGCGGGTCTATTCCAATGATGTGCCCACCCAATTCTGGCCAGGAAGCACTGGATATAGAAATGACGCAGGTTTCGGGCAACTCCTGCAAGAGGCGAACCACTTGCGTGCGCGAGTTTGCGTCTAGCCCGGCTGCAGGTTCGCACACAATCATGACTTCTGGCTCGCGAATGGCGACACAGGCAGCCGCAAGCCTGCGTGTTTGGCCACCGGATAGCTGTGTTGGGTCATGTTCGCAATAGTCAGACAGTCCTACAGCGCGAAGCATTCGCTCCCCGCTCCGCTGCATTTCAGGGGCAGGCACGCCGGCATTTTCGAGGCCTAAAACTACTTCTTCGATGCAAGTTTCTCGCAGGAAGCTAATCTGTGCTGAGGCATCCGTGCCGATAATGGCTTCGGTAGATAGGTGCTCCGCTAGTTGCACGGCAACGTCTTCGACGGCTGTGTCAGGTTCGACGAGTACTTGATAAATGGCCCCAGGGGTGGGCTTAATGCGGTCTAGATCCATGTAGTAATCACCACCGCAAAGCTAACTAGTGGAATGACCAGGCGTATGACGCGAGAGACCATGGAATCGGCAACAGGACGCAGGAGGGTGCGTTGCCCTTCTTGGTCGAATCCGACGGCGGCTAGGGCTTGGCCGCGTTGGGTTCCTTGGGTAAGGAGTCGAGCGATAACGGGAATAATGAGGCGCGAGATGGTATTGCGCCAGGTCACGGTGATGCCGGCGAGCTGGTTGGCTTCACGGACGCAACGCCAAGCATGCGCACCTTGGGGCAGGGTTTGTAGGGAGGCTCCGACGATATACGCGACCTTGTGGCCAGCGCGCGAAACTTGCAGCCACTTGGCGATATCAGCAATGCGCAGCACTGCCATGGCCGCGATGAAGCAAGCCATGAGGGCGCAGAACCGCAGGGTGAGGGTGGCGGCGAGCACCAGGCCGTCGCTTGTTACCAGCGGCAGCACTGGGTCATCACCGTAGGGGGCGTGAATGACCAGCATGGAAAGGGCCGCTGGGGCGCTTAGCGCCACAGTTGTCAAAATTACGGAGGCGTTGCGGGTAGCGGCTGTACCGCAGGCTAGGGCGATGAGCACTACGCTTGCCGACGCCACCGGGGTATTTAGCGCCAAAGTAAGGATCCAGCCGCAGGCCGCGATCGTGACAACGGTGGCGGGATGAAGGCCGTGCATTAACGTGGCTGGAGGGATTCTCGGGTGCGCTGCGGCAGTGCCTTGACCGCTGCCCAGACAATGAGGAAGACCAGTGCCTTATCCAGGGGATCCGAAATAAAGGACTGGAGCGTAACCGAGGCGATGAGGGAATTGCCCAACTCTCGGAAGAGCGAAACAACCGCGCCCGTACCAAGACCTGCGGTACCGCCATAAACAAAGGCAGCCACTGGTGCGGCGAGCATGCCGGAAATGATTCCGATGATGGCGCCGCTGAGAATGACCCACCACACCTTAGTGAAAGCGCCCTTCTTGATTACCAGTCCGGAGAGGAACCCTGTGGCGGCGGACACGGCGGCGAAGGGCAGAGCGGCAGGGTTCAAAAGCCCCCATACGACGGAGGACAATGTACCGGTAGCCAATCCGGCGATGGGTCCGGCGAGCGCGGCTACCAGGATTGTTCCTACGGAGTCGATATACAGCGGAACGCCGATAGAACCGAAAATTTCGCCGACAACAATATTGAGCACTAGTGCTACCGGGATGATGGCGATGGTTCGCGCCGGTAGTGCCGGAACGGTGCCGGCTAGAAGAAGCGCGGCGCCAACGAGGTAGCCGGCGAGGGTAATGAGCGCTTCTGTCGAGCCGGCAACGGATTCCCAATCAGTAGGACGCAGAAGAACCAGATAAATCCAGGTTGCGGCGACGATGAGTGCACCCGCGATGACCATAGCCTTGCGGGCGGGGGTGAGAGAAAGCTGTGACACAGTAAAAGTCCAAATCCACATACCGAAAAAATGGGCAAAGTAAACGCCGACCGCGGATGGTGATACTTTCCTATGTCACCTCGGAAAGCGATCTCGCACGGCACGTGCGCCGCGGATAATAGTAGAGGCTCTGCGTGTTAAAAGCCACTAATGCGAAGCCAATAGCGTCAATCCCCGCGCGCATTCGTGGTGTGCGGCCTCGATGTCTGCGCTTGTGACCAGCCGCGCGTTGTGGGCGCGGTCCCAGTGATTGCGCAAATCTGCAACGCTCGTGCCACGCAGCAGTGGCGATTCCGCCTCGACGTCCACGGTGGTTTCTATCGCGTCGACATTGATGCGCCCGAGAGCAATCATGCAGGTCAAGAGATCGTGAATTTGGGCTTGATATCCCTCCCCTTGTGCCTGGTGGAATTTAAAATAAAATCGCAACACGTCCGGCAGGATTTGTGCCGTGGGGTGCTCCCCCAACAATTCCAAGGCTGCGTCTAGGCGCTGCGGGGTGATGAGAAACTGTTCCGTTACTTCGAGGGAACACAGCGTGGTGAGAACGCGTGGGGCAGTTGAATGAAAATGTTGGGCTGCGGCGTGTGGATCCACCCAAAAGTTCCATTCGGCAGTTGGCGTGGTGTTTCCGCGGTAATTGACCGCGCCGCCCATGATTGTGATGGCACCGAAGCGCGCGGCAGCCTCGCGATGGGTTGCCTCGAAAGCAGCAAGGTTGGTGACCGGTCCAGTAACGATCAGCTGCAGATCGTCGTGGGTGGCTAATGCCTCTTCCCATACCTGCTGCCAATCGCGCTGTTGCAGCCTGGCGGCGGCAGCGGGGGCATGTGCGTAGCCCAGCCCTGTCGGGCCATGAGTCTCAGGAGTGGTGGTGAGATCCACCTTGAGGGGTTGGGGTACGCCGGGGGCTACGGGGACGTCGGCAAGCGAGCAAAGGTCCAGAATCCAGCGGGCATTAGCCGCGGTCTGGTGGACCTCTACGTTGCCGGCCGTGGTGGTAACGCCCACCAGCTCGATCTCACCGGCATGATGCAGGCCCGCCAAGTACATGAGGGCGAGGCAATCATCGATGCCGGGATCGCAATCAATGAGTACAGCTGGTGGCTTAACAGTCATAATGCCAGCCAGTCTAGCGCCTTACTTGATGGAACTTACGGGATTGTCGCCGTCAACGAAGGCAAGCGGGGATTCCGGCAGGTTTTCGCGGCCAAGGGCCTCGACGATGACGTCCGCAACCAGCTCGCGGGAAGAAGTCAGAGACTCCTTCAGCATCTTATCCTCAATCTGCTCAATGCCCTTGGCTGGTTCCTCGGTGAGCATCGCTGGCTTGAGGATGAGGTGCGGGTAGCTGGCCTGTACAAGGCGGTTGTCTACTTCCTTCTTAGACTCCACATAGGCATACCACTTCTCATCGGCAGGATCCGTGGTTGCTTCTTGGGAGCCGACGTAGGAGATCATCACATAGGCAGGCACTTTCTTGCCCTCCTGCTGCAACTTGTCCATCGCGTCGAGGGTAGCGAGGGCGCCATCGCGGTCGACGGCCCAAGTGAGGTCTGCCCCACCTCGGCCGCCATTGCCGGCGCCCCAGACTACAGCGTCATACGCGGCGAAAAGCTCTGCCCACTGACCCACGGTTTGTTCAGTAATATCCGCCATAACCGGGGTCGCGCCGAGCTTTTCAATCTCGGCCTTCTGCTCTGGGTTGCGGATGAGGGAGTGGACGTCGTGGCCGGCATCAACAAGCTTAGGGGCGGTGAGCTGTCCGACCTTGCCGTGTCCACCGATGTACAGAATCTTCTTCTTATCAGTCATACCTCCCCACCGTAACAACGGCGCGGCCGGGGTGCAGACGCCCTCACCTATCTGACACGCACAAACCATCGCGGCGGGCCCGGCAAGCAGATAGAATTGCATGCATGTATGCCATTATGACCGTCACCGGTGCCGATAGCACCGGCATCATCGCCGCGGTGACCACTACCCTTGCAGAACTCGATATCAACGTCATCGACGTCTCCCAGACCCTCATGGGCGGATACTTCACCATGATCCTGCGCGTCGAATTCGACGCGGACAAAGTCACGATCCAGACCATCAAGGAGCGCATGCGCCCCGTGGCGGAGGAAAAGCACCAGTCCATCCGCATCCAGTCCGAAGACCTTTTCACCGCCATGAACGAAATTTAATATGAGTACGCGATTTAATACCACCAATATCTTGGACACCATCGAGATGATTGAGAACTATCGTCTCGATATCCGCACCGTGACCATGGGCATCTCGCTTCTCGGATGCACCCGCTCCACCATGGAGGCTACCTGCCAGGCCATCTATGACCGCGTCACCCAGCAGGCAGGGCGCCTCGTCGAGGTTTGCGAAGGCATCGAGGGCGAGCTCGGTATCCCCATCGTCAATAAACGCATCTCCGTAACCCCCATCTCGTTGGTGGTGGCCGGCGTAGAGGGAAACCCCGTTGATGCGGCAAAGGCGCTGAACAAGGCAGCAAAAGAGGTTGGCGTCAACTTCGTGGGCGGCTATTCCGCCTTGGTAGAAAAAGGCGCTACCACCGTGGAACAGAAACTCATCAGCTCCATTCCGGAGGCGCTGGCTACTACGGACGTCGTGTGTTCCTCCGTAAACATCGCCAGCTCTCGCGCTGGCATCAACATGGATGCAGCCAAGAAGATGGGCGAGGTCATCAAGGAAGCGGCCGAGCTAACTAAGGATGATTCCGCCATTGCGTGCGCCAAGCTCGTGGTCTTTGCTAACTCCGTGGGAGATAATCCTTTTATGGCCGGCGCCTTCCACGGCATTGAGGAACCCGATTGTGTGGTCTCCGTGGGCGTTTCTGGCCCGGGTGTGGTCGACCGCGCCTTGGGCTCGCTCGAGGGGGCCAGCTTAGACCAGGTTGCAGAAGAGGTGAAGAAGGCTGCTTTCAAGATCACTCGCGCCGGGCAGCTGGTAGGCACCATGGCCTCGGAGCGCCTGGGCGTTCCTTTCGGCATCATCGACCTTTCGCTTGCCCCCACCGCCGAATTAGGCGATTCGGTGGCGCACATCTTGGAGCACATGGGCCTAGACCAGGTGGGCACCCACGGCACCACAGCAGCCTTGGCTCTGCTTAACGACGCCGTTAAGAAGGGCGGCATGATGGCTTGTTCCCGCGTGGGCGGATTGTCTGGTTCCTTCATCCCCGTTTCCGAGGACAAAGGCATGATCGATGCGGTCAAGTCTGGCTCCATTTCCATGGACAAGCTGGAGGCCATGACCGCTATTTGCTCGGTTGGCTTCGACATGATTGCCCTGCCGGGCGACACCTCTGCCGCGACGATCTCGGGCATGATCGCTGATGAGGCCGCCATTGGCGTGATGAACCATAAAACCACCGCAGTACGCGTCATTCCGGTACCTGGCGCCCAGGTAGGCGAGGAGGTCAGCTTCGGTGGGCTTCTTGGCTACGCCCCTGTCATCCCGGTCAATCAAGTGGGCAATGCGCAGTTCATTAACCGCGGCGGCTTCATCCCCGCACCGGTGCATGGATTCCGCAACTAGCGCCAACGACAACCGCGCCGCGGGCTACTCCGCGGCGTGCTCCTCGCCCGGCTTATCGGATTCCGCCCACGCAGCTAGGTTGGCCTGGAAGTGCCGGTAGGAATCCTCCAACTGTTGCAGCTCCACCTCGCCGCCCACCTGGCGGCGAGCATCGGAGTAGATGGCCCGGGCGGCGTCGTCAAGCACGCGCCGTCGTTCCGCTGTGCGAAGAAGGGCAACCACCTTAGCGAGGTTATCCAGCATGCTGAGGTAAATCTCCGCATTATCGGCCGCGTCGCGCCGAATCTGAGTAAACATCGCCTCGACGATTTCGGCATAGCTAAAGGTCTGATAATCCAGCCGAAACTCGCCGTTGACATGCACAATGCCCTGTGGAAGCCGCTTATCCCCAATCACGGTGAGGATCTGGGTAAAGCGGTCAATGATATCAATTACCGTAAATGGATCATTAACGCCGGTGCTCAAAGCGCGGGCAGCAATTTCTGCAAGGTGCCGGGCGGTAAACCGCGGGTCGTGGGCAGAGGCGTTTTCGCGGTGCTGGGTGAGCACGATGTGACGCTCCATATCTTCCGGCAAACGCGGCACGCCGTGGGCAATGACCTCGCCTTCCAGCACTAGATCTCCCGGTGCCACGCCCAGATGCACCGCGCAATTCTCCCGCGCCGCAGCCTGAGCAATGGCGTCATAGTCCACGAACTTGAGATAGCCCGTCTCACTACTGCGGCGCTGTTGCGCGTTCGTGTAGAACTCTGGCCCTGGCGCTTTTACTTTCTCTTCCTCCTCACCGCGACGGATAAGCCGGCGCATGTGGCTTTCTACGTCTTGGGCAACGACGTGTACCACGTGGGACATGCTGATCGATTGCGCAATGTGCACGATGAAGTAGATAAGGAAGACAACGCAGGCGATGGCCAGCAGCACCGTGACGGCTACATTGAGGGAAGGAACATATTCTTCTTCCCCACCGCCGCCGGTACGGACCGCGCGCAAGGATAGGAGCGCAAAAATAAAAGTTGCCAGGTAGATCGCCAACGTGGATTGAATGGAGCGATCCTTTAAAAACTCGTGCAGTAGGCGCGGGCCCATCACCGTGACGACACCGGATAGCGCGGTCAGCGTGATGAAAAAGACGGTGCCGGCCAAGGAGAGTGACGAGGTTGCTACCGCGCTTAAAATCCCTTGCGCGCTATCGGCGCTGCCGTCATAAAAGGGCGTGGCCGTCACATCAAAATTGCTACCAACCGCAATGAGCAATTCCGCGCCGATCGCGGCTATGGCCACCGCCACGGCGGGGATGAGCCAAAACTTCTCCCGCCAGGCGGGCATCCTCTCCAGCAGTGTCTTCATAAATCCCTAAGCTAGCTCCACGATCTCCATATAGTCATCGGACCACAGGTCCTCATCACCGTCGGGCATGATGATCACGCGTTCCGGATCCAGTGCCTTAACCGCACCCGGATCGTGCGTCACCAGCACCACAGCGCCCGTATACGTTTTCAGTGCATCAAGCACCTGCTCGCGCGAAATTGGGTCCAAGTTATTGGTCGGCTCGTCTAGCAACAGGACATTCGCGCGGCTGGAGACCAAGGAGGCCAGTGCAAGGCGCGTCTTCTCGCCGCCGGAGAGGGTGCCCGCAGGTTGCTCCAACTTCTCGCCGGAAAACATAAAGGCGCCAAGCAGGCTGCGCAACTCCTGCTGATCCGCGTCAGGACAGGCATCGATGGTGTTTTGCCACACGGACTTATCCGGGTCGATGGTGTCATGTTCCTGCGCGAAGTAGCCGATACGCAGGCCGTGGCCGCTGACGATGCCACCTTCACCATCGGTGCGCTCCACACCGGCCAGCAATTTCAACAGGGTGGTCTTACCTGCACCGTTGTAGCCGAGAACGACCACCCTAGAGCCTTTGTCGATAGCGAGGTCTACGCCCACGAAAACCTCCAGCGAGCCGTACATCTTGGTCAGGCCCTTGGCATTCATTGGCGTCTTGCCGCACGGCGCCGGCTCGGGGAATTTGATATTGGCCACCTTATCGGCCACGCGGACCTCATCGAGCTCGCTCATCATGCGTTCAGCACGGTGGAGCATCTGCTTTGCCGCAGCGGCCTTGGTTGCCTTGGCACCGAGTTTGGCCGCCTGCTTTTGCAGTGCAGACGCCTTCTTCTCCGCATTGGCACGCTCTCGGCGACGCCGCGCTTCATCGGTAGCACGGGCATCGAGGTACTTCTTATAGCCCATGTTGTACACATCGGCCTCGCCGCGGACCGCATCGAGGAACCATACTTTATTGCACACGGCCTCAAGCAGTTCGACGTCGTGGGAAATCATAATAAGCCCGCCCTCGTGCTTGGACAGGAATTGGCGCAACCACGTAATGGAGTCCGCATCCAGATGGTTAGTCGGCTCATCCAAGAGCAGAGTGGTCTGGGACTTGCCGGAGCCTTCGGTAGCGGCAAAGAGGATCTGCGCCAGCTCCACGCGGCGGCGCTGGCCGCCCGAAAGAGTCTTAAGCTTCTGATCTAGGACACGCTGTGGCAGTCCCAAATTATCGCAAATCTGCGCACACTCGGAATCAGCCTCATAGCCGCCGAGCGACTCGAACTGCTCCTCTAAGCGGGAATACTTACGGATAGCCTTATCCCGAAACTTTTCGTCCGTGGCCGATTCCATGAGCTCTTGTTGCTTCGCCATTCGGCGCTTGAGGTCATCTAGACCGCGTGCGGAAAGAACACGCTCGCGCGCCGTTTGCTCGATATTTCCTTCGCGGGAATCCTGGGGCAAATAACCAATGGGCCCCGAGCGGGTCACAGAGCCGCCATAAGGCTCCGTCTCCCCTGCCAAAATGCGCATGGTCGTCGTCTTGCCCGCGCCGTTGCGGCCGATGAGGCCGATGCGGTCGCCGGGCTGCACGCGGAGGTGCTGCCCGGGGGCGTCGAGAAGCGTGCGTGCTCCTACCCTGACTTCGAAATCATTGGTTACAATCACGAAGAAATAGTCTAGCAATTGACGCGGCCAACGCTAAGAAGCACTAACGCCCCCAACAGCCACTTCCCTAATCGGAGAAATGCGCTGCTAGGGGCGTGTGATTAATACGCGACTTTAGACCGCGAAGCCGAGGGCCTGAAGCTGCTCGCGGCCTTCCTCAGTAATCATCTGCGGGCCCCATGGCGGCATCCATACCCAGTTGATGCGGACGGCGTCAGCCAGCTTATTGGCCTTGACGATGTCCTCGACCTGCTCTGCAATGACATCGGTCAGCGGGCACGCTGGCGAAGTCAGCGTCATATTAATCATGACGATCTCCTTGCCATTGTCCTCTTCGAACCAAAGGTCATAGACGAGGCCCAGGTCAACGACGTTAATGCCGAGCTCGGGGTCAATGACATCACGCATGAATTCGGTGACATCAAAGGCCTTAGAAATCTGCTCTTCAGTCTGCTCCGGGCGCTCGCCGCTGCCGGAGAATGAAGAGTTTTCGTTCTGATAAGGATCTACGGGTTCGGTCATCTAGTTCTCCACTTCAGTTAGTGCATCGGCGGATGCAGCCTGGAAGGCCTTCCATCCGAGGAGCGCACACTTTACGCGCGCTGGGTACTGGGACACACCGGCGAAGGCGACGCCGTCACCGATGAGGTCTTCATCGCCCTCTTCTTGGCCACGAGAGGTAATCATCTTTTCGAACTCGGCCAGCTTCTCATTGGCTTCCGCAAGCGGCAGCCCCACGATCTCTTCAGCCATAACCGAGGTGGAAGCCTGCGAAATGGAGCAGCCTTCCGCGTCATAGGAGACGTCCTCTACGGTCTTGCCGTCGTCCGAAAGGCGCACGCGCAGAGTGAGTTCATCGCCGCAGGACGGGTTCACGTGGTGAACCTCGGCCTGATATGGCTCCCTCAGGCCGGCGTGTTGGGGGTTCTTATAGTGATCCAGGATGACGTCCTGGTACATGGAATCTAGGTTCATGAGGCAACTCCAAAGAATTCGCGGGCAGCCTTGATTGCGTCCACCAGCTTATCTACTTCTTCCTCGGTGTTATAAAGGTAGAAGCTAGCGCGGGCGGTGGACTGTGCGCCGCAGGCACGGTGCAGTGGCCACGCACAGTGGTGGCCAACGCGAATGGACACACCGTGGTCATCGAGGACCTGGCCCAAGTCGTGCGGGTGAACGCCTTCCACAGTGAAGGAAATGGCGCCACCGCGATTTTCGGTGGTCTCTGGACCAATGATGCGCAGACCAGGGATTTCCTTGAGCTGGCGCAATGTGCGCTCGGTGAGCTTCTTTTCGTGGGCGTGGACATTGCCCATGCCCACTTCTTCCAAGAACTTCACCGCTGCGCCAAGGCCAACCACCTGGCTGGTCATCTGCGTGCCCGCTTCAAAGCGCGTCGGGGGCTCAGCAAAGGTGGTCTCTTCCATCTTGACGATCTCAATCATGGAGCCACCGGTCAGGAAGGGCGGCAGCTTCTTGAGCAGCTCCTCCTTGCCGTACAGCACACCCACGCCGCTGGGCCCGCACATCTTATGGCCGGAAAAGGCCGCGAAATCCACATCCAAGGCGTGGAAATCCACCGCCATATGTGGCACCGACTGGCAGGCGTCGAGGACGACCATGGCGTCCACCGCGCGGGCGCGGCGCACCAGTTCATCGACGTCCGCCACGGCACCCGTGACATTGGATTGGTGAGTAAACGCAACTACCTTGACGGAATCATCGAGCTCGAGCGAGTCAAGATCGATACGGCCGTCTTCGGTCATGGAATACCACTTCAACGTAGCGCCAGTGCGAGCGCAGAGCTCCTGCCACGGCACCAAGTTGGCGTGGTGCTCCAATTCGGTGATCACGACGGTGTCGCCCTCGCCCACGTAGAGGTCTCCCGCACGCTCGTCGCTCAGCACATAGGCAACTTCGTTCAGGGCCTCGGTGGCGTTCTTGGTAAAGGCGATTTCGTCGCGGTCCGCACCCACGAATGCGGCGATAGCTTGCCGCGCCGATTCGTAGGCATCATCGGCCTCTTCTGCCAGTTGATAGGAACCGCGGTGAACAGGGGCGTTCGTGTGCAGCACAAACTCCTCTTCCGCCTTCCATACCGGCAGCGGGCGCTGGGAGGTAGCACCCGAATCCAGGTACACCAGTGGCTTATCGCCGCGCACAGTGCGCTGGAGGATCGGGAACTGTTCCCTAATTGCGTTTACATCAAATCCAGTCATGAATCTTCTTTAGATAGTCGCGGTTGACCGGCCCGTGGTCGGTCCTTACTTCAGGAACTGGTCGTAGCCGTCAGACTCGAGCTGATCTGCCAATTCAGCGCCACCGGTCTTGATGACTTGACCGTCTGCAAAGACGTGCACAAAGTCCGGCTTAACGTAGTTCAGGATGCGCTTGTAGTGGGTAATCATCAAGATGCCACCATTGGTTTCCTTCTGGTAGCTATTGATGCCCTCAGACACGATGCGCAGAGCGTCGACGTCTAGGCCGGAGTCGGTCTCGTCCATAACTGCGAACTTCGGCTTCAGGATATCCAGCTGCATGACTTCGTGGCGCTTCTTCTCACCGCCGGAGAAGCCTTCGTTGACGGAGCGGGAGATGAAGGACTTATCAATCTTCAAATTCTCGCGGGCCTGGGTAAGCTCCTTGTTCCATTCACGCAGCTTCGGTGCTTCACCGCGAATGGAGGTGACTGCAGAGCGCATGAACTGAGAGACCTTTACGCCTGGTACCTCAGTTGGGTACTGCATCGCCAAGAAGAGGCCGGCGCGAGCGCGCTCGTCGACGGGCATCTCTAGCAGATTTTCGCCGTCGAGAAGCACCTCGCCCTCGGTGACCTCATACTTTGGGTGGCCGGCGATGGTGTAAGACAAGGTGGACTTGCCGGAACCGTTCGGACCCATGATCGCATGGATCTCGCCGGAGTTGATAGTCAGGTTAACGCCCTTGAGGATTTCCTTCGGCTCGCCGCCTTCTTCCGTCGGCAGCACCTGGGCGTGGAGGTTCTTAATTTCCAGAGTAGACATAATGTGTGTGGTTTTCCTTCTATGAAAGATTTAGGCGGAGATCTTTTCCAGTTCTTCGGAAATACGGTTTTCCAATTCCTCGGACAGGGACTGCACCGGAATACGGTGGATGACCTCATTGAAGAAGCCACGGATGATGAGGCGGCGGGCTTCAGCCTCTGGAATGCCGCGAGACATCAGGTAGAACAACTCGATGTCATCGAAGCGACCAACGGTGGCCGCGTGGCCTGCACCAGTAATTTCACCGGTCTCAATCTCCAAGTTAGGGATTGCGTCCGCGCGAGCACCCTCGGTCAGAATCAAGTTGTTGTTGGTCTCGTAGGTATCGGTGCCCTGTGCATTGGAGCGGATAAGGACATCGCCCACCCAGCAGGTGCGGGCCTCATTGTCCTTGGTGCCCTGCAGTGCGCCCTTGTAAAGGACGTGGGAGCGGCAATTAGGGACGGAGTGATCCACCAGCATCCGGTTTTCAAAGTACTGGCCTTCGTCAGCGAAGTAGACGCCCAGCAGCTCTGCGTCGCCGCCTTGCTCGGTGAAGTTCACGCGAGGCACGATGCGTACCACCTCGCCGCCAAAGATGGCGGAGTTGTGGCGCAGCACAGAATCGCGGCCGAGCTGTGCCACGTGGTTAGACAGGTGTACGGCATCGTCTTCCCAATCAACGTCAACGACGACGGTCAGGTGAGCGCCATCGCCCACGATAAACTCGACGTTATCCGCGTGGGTGCCAGAACCGACGTACTTCAAGATAACGGTGGCTTCCGCATGGTGGCCTACCTCGATGGAGGTGGCGCCAAAGGAAGTTACGCCCTCGCCCTTGCCGGTGTAGGTAATGACCACGGGCTCTTCCACCTGAGCCTCGGCGTCAATGGTGACAACCTGGCCTTCAGGCATAGAAGTCCACGCCTGTGCCGCAACGCGGTCAGACGGGGTACCAACGCGGCCCAAGCGCTCGTCATCGCGAGCGACGGTCTCGGAGCTTACGCCGGGATGTTCGCTCACGGTGACGTCCTGTGCCACTGCCTCAGCGAACTCGCCATTGTGCAGTCCACGGAGCTTGCGCAGGGAGACAAAGCGCCACACTTCATCGCGGCCGTGCGGCACTGGGAAGTCCTCCACGTTGGTGGAGGTAAAGACGTCACCCTTGGTGATCTTATCCGGATTGAATTCGTTCGAAGCGACCATTTTCTTTAGCCGACCGATCCTTCCATTTGCAGTTCGATGAGGCGGTTGAGCTCGAGGGCGTACTCCATCGGCAGCTCCTTAGCAATCGGCTCAACGAAGCCACGCACGATCATCGCCATTGCTTCTTCTTCCGCGATACCGCGGGACATCAGGTAGAACAGCTGCTCCTCAGAAACCTGGGAAACGGTTGCCTCATGGCCCAGCGTGACGTGATCATTGCGGATGTCGTTATACGGGTATGTATCCGAACGCGAGATATTGTCCACTAGCAACGCGTCGCACTCGACGTTAGAGGTGGAATGGTGCGCGTTCTGATTAACCTGCACCAAGCCGCGGTAAGCGGCGCGGCCGCCGGCACGGGCAACCGACTTAGACACGATATTGGAAGAGGTGTGCGGAGCCATGTGAGTCATCTTGGCGCCCGTGTCCTGGAACTGGTTCTCACCAGCAAAGGCAACGGAGAGAACCTCACCCTTGGCGTAAGGACCGGTCATCCATACGGCCGGGTACTTCATAGTGACCTTGGAGCCAATGTTGCCGTCGACCCATTCCATGGTGCCGCCTTCTTCTACCTTGGTGCGCTTGGTCACCAAGTTGTAGACGTTGCTGGACCAGTTCTGAATGGTGGTGTAGCGGCAGCGGCCGCCCTTCTTCACGATGATCTCCACTACTGCGGAGTGCAGGGAATCAGACTTGTAGATTGGAGCGGTACAGCCCTCGACGTAGTGAACATAAGCGTCCTCGTCGACGATGATGAGGGTGCGCTCGAACTGGCCCATATTTTCCGTGTTGATGCGGAAGTAAGCCTGCAGTGGAATATCTACGTGCACGCCCTTGGGCACGTAGATAAAGGAGCCACCGGACCACACAGCGGAGTTCAGCGCGGAAAACTTATTGTCACCGGCCGGGATAACGGTGCCGAAGTACTCCTTGAAAAGCTCAGGGTAGTCACGCAGTGCGGTATCAGTATCGACGAAGATGACGCCCTGGCTTTCCAGGTCCTCACGGATCTGGTGGTAGACAACCTCGGACTCGTACTGGGCTGCCACACCGGCAACGAGGCGCTGCTTCTCAGCCTCTGGAATGCCCAACTTATCGTAGGTGGCCTTGATGTCGTCCGGGAGGTCTTCCCAGGTCTGGGCCTGCTCCTCAGTGGACTTCACGTAGTACTTAATCTGGTCGAAGTCGATGCCAGACAGATCCGCACCCCAGGTGGGAACGGGCTTCTTATCAAAGATGTTGAGTGCCTTCAGGCGCTGGTTAAGCATCCATTCCGGCTCGCCCTTCTTGGCGGAAATATCGCGTACTACATCTTCGTTCAAGCCGCGGCGAGCAGAAGCACCAGCCGCGTCCGAGTCGTGCCAGCCGTACTCATATGCACCAATGGAATCAATAATTTCATCATCGGTCATCTTGTTCTCGGGTGCCGATTGTGCCTGGGTCATGACTCGCTCCTTTCAGTATTTGTATTAACGGGTGTCAAGGGGATGTTCGTGGTACAGATCCCGTGACCGCCAGCAATGGAGGCCAAAGGCTGTACATGTTTGCCTAATAGAGCAGAAAAGACTTCTTGTTCCGCCTCACACAGCTCCGGATGCTCGGCCGCCACATGGGAGACCGGACAATGATGCTGACAGATTTGCACTCCCTGACCAGCGCGGTCCACCGTGGCGGCATACCCGTGCCCGTCCAAGACCTCAGCCAGCCTACGGGCCACGTCCTCTACAGATTCGCCCTCTTCTATCAAGGGACGCACGTCTGCAACGAGTCGCTCGAAGCGGACTTTGGCAAAGCGCTTAACAGCCTCAGACCCGCCGACGGCGCGTAGCGCCGTCAAGGCGTCAGAGGCCAAATCATCGTAGGCGTGGCCGAATTGCGCTCGGCCACGATCAGTGAGGCGGAAGTGTTTGGCTGGTCGCCCGCGACCAGAGCCGCTACCCGCTGAATTGCGGGTAACTGGGCGGCGGCGCACAACCTCAGTCAGTTCCTCTTCCACCAAATTGTCTAAGTGCCGGCGGATTCCGGCAGCAGAAAGGCCAAGGCGTTCACCCAAGTGGGAAGCGGTAACGGGCCCGTCCTTCAGCAGCAACAGCATCACTTGCCGGCGGGTATCGCCGTCCGTAGTGCGGGATTCCTTGGCCGCCTTGTGCGTAGTTTCTACGCGCTGAGGTGTGCTCATGCCGGGACCTCCCTTCGTGCTTCGCTCACTTACAGCCGCCCTGCAACCGACTCCCGTAATTCCGCGAGTCGCACCGCAGTCGAACTGTGCCTCCTTTATTAGACAACACTAGTGTTCCTTAATTCATTCCGGAATGCCACCATTGGCCATTCTTCGGCGTGGCACGGGGGTGGCTAGCTACCCTCATCGCCACAACCGGCGGTGCTGCGCGCGCTAAAAGGGCGGGCCTGCTGGGGTTGGGGCGGAGGATTCGCGTAAGGTCTTATCCCATGACAGGCAAATTCCGCGGCTTTCTTTCCGGCGTCAAGGCCGAGCTGCCGCAGCTGGGTACCGCTGGTTCTCGGTCTGCGCGACTACACGCCGAGGACACCGGAGCCGCGGAACCTGATTCGCGTTTTGATTTTGTCCCTGCCAATGCGGATGGCCTAAAGCGCACCACCACCGCACAATGGCGGACGTTTTTTATCCTGCGCTGGGTGGGCACAGTGGGTTCTCTGCTTATCGCCTTCGGCGCGTTGGGAGCCGGCGCTCTCCCAGTAGTGGGAAACCCTTATGACAACGTGCTTTTTGGCTCCCTCATGTCCCGCATGCTGCAGACTTCTTCTGCCATAGTCATGGTGGGAGTGGGCCTGTTGGTGGCCGCCTGGGTTTTCCTGGCCCCTTTTGTAGGCACTCCGCTGCGCCAACCCCAGGAAGGTGCCCTCACCCCAACGCGCGCCCGCCGGCTCGTAACCACACACCAGCTGTGGCGTACGTGGGCCGGCTGGGTCATCCCGCTGATATTTACCGCCCCGCTCTTTACCCAGGACATCTACTCCTACTTGGCCAACGGTTCCATCGTGATGCAGGGCATGGATCCGTATTCTGCAGGACCAGTGCAATTGCTAGGCGCGGGTGATGAGCTCGCCCGATCCGTACCGTTTATCTGGGCTAACTCCCCCTCCCCTTATGGCCCCGTAGCGCTCGGGCTCGCTGGAGTGGTGAGCGCAGTTACCTCAAATTCCATCCTCTTGGGAGTAATCGCCCACCGGCTCTTATCCATCGCCGGCATAATGGTTGCTGGGTGGGCAATTAGCTGTCTCGCGCGGCGCTGCCGGGTATCTCCGGAATCTGCCCTATGGCTCGGCATTCTCAACCCACTCACTATCTTGCACCTGGTGGGCGGAATCCATAATGAGTCCATCATGTTGGGCCTGCTCCTAGTGGGTATGGAGCTGGGCCTGCGGGGCGTCGACAAGCTGGAAAAGTCCACGCGCAGTGCCTACCTAGCACTAATTGCTTCTGGATTTTGTCTGTCCTGCGCCGGAATGGTCAAGGTTACCGGCTTTATCGGACTAGGCTTTGTAGGGATGGCCTATGCCCGCCACCTGATAGAGAAGGACGGTGCACCACGCTGGAAGGCCTTAGCCTACGCCGTTGCCCTGCAGCTAGTTATTTTAATTGCAACCATTGCCCTCATTAGCGCCTTGACCGGCATTGGCCTGGGGTGGATCACGGGACAAGGCGGCGCGGCCTCCATCCGCTCGTGGCTTTCTACCTCCACCGCCGTAGGCGTGGGCACCGGCTTCATCGGAATGCTGCTGGGTCTAGGTGACCACACCGAAGCTATTCTCACCGTAACCCGTACCTTTGGCGTGCTGGTGGCAGTAGCTTTCATGGCCCGCATGCTCTTTGCAACGTTGCGCGGCCGCATTCACCCTGTGGGAGGACTCGGCACCGCCTCCTTAGTGCTGGTTATCTTCTTTCCCGTCGTCCATCCGTGGTACATCCTGTGGGCGGTACTGCCTTTGGCCGCATGGGCCAACCGGCTTATATTCCGTTTCTGCGTCGTGGCTTATTCGGCAGCTATGAGCTTCTTTGTACTGCCGCGCGGCCTCGGGTTGCCGCCCAGCACTATCATCATCATCTACGTGTCGGCAGCCTGCACTTTCGCCGTCATCGCCACCCTGTGGTGGGTTGCAGTGCGGCGCAGCGGAATCCGTGTCCTAAACTAATCCCACGTGAATTCCATTTCAGCCGATCGCCCAGCCCTCACCGTAGACAACGTGGTGAAAAAATATGGCTCCACCACCGCCGTTAACGGTCTAAGCCTTAGCGTTGCCACAGGTGAGGTCTTTTGCCTCCTTGGCCCCAATGGCGCCGGAAAGTCCACGACGATTGAGATGTCAGAGGGGTTTATCCACCCCACCAGCGGCACAATCGACGTCCTCGGGCTAGACCCGAGTTCCGCACCGGACAAGGTGCGCGAAAAGGTCGGCATCATGTTGCAGGGTGGTGGTTCCTACTCCGGCATCCGTGTTCTGGAAATGCTAGAACTTTCCGCTAGCTACAGCACCCATCCCCTCTCCCCGCACTGGCTACTGGAAACGCTCGGGCTGGAAAGAGTAGCCCGGACCCCCTATCGCAGACTCTCCGGCGGGCAGCAGCAACGACTTTCCCTCGCCCTAGCAATCATCGGTCGGCCCGAGCTAGTTTTTCTCGATGAGCCCACCGCTGGCATGGATGCACAATCCCGTTTGGCGGTCTGGGACCTTGTTCGAGCCCTGAGGCGCGATGGCGTCACCATTGTTCTTACCACCCACCTCATGGATGAAGCGGAGTCACTAGCGGACCGAGTGGCAATCATGGATCATGGCGAGCTGGTAGCCCACGGCTCCCCCGCGGAACTTACCGCCCAGTCGGACTCGGCAGGGCTTAGTTTCAGCACCGATATCGATGTTGATATGGAGGCTTTGGCTGAGGCCGGAATTCGAGCGATCAAATCCCGGCCGCTGCATTACCGCTTGCCCCAGGCCGGCACGCCCGAGACGATTGCCGCGCTGAGCGCCGAACTTGCCCGCCAAGGAGTCCTGCTGCGGCGCTTAGACGCAGCCCACCGCAACTTAGAGGAGGTCTTCCTTGACCTTACCGGGCGCCATTTGCGCAGCTAGCTGCGCCCTCCGCCAGAATCGAATTCAATCAACTGCGTTGCGGAAAGAAGCCACCACATGAGCACTACCTTTAACCCTGGAACCTTTACCCCCGCCCCCAAACGGGCCAGCGCCGGCGCCATGTTGCTCGCGCAAGGAAAGATGGAAGCAAAACTCATGCTGCGCCACGGCGAACAGCAATTGCTGAGCGTCATCATACCGCTGGCCCTGCTCATTGGCGCGGCCCACCTAGAGTCGCTCACCGGACATGGCTTGCACGAGGTTTTTCCCATGGTGCTTGCAGTAGCGGCCACCTCCGCAGGCTTTACCGGTCAGGCCATTTCACTTGCCTTTGACCGGCGCTACGGGGCCCTTAAACGCACCGGCGCGTCCGGTGTGCCCGCATGGGCCATTATTGGCGGCAAGATCCTCGGCGTGCTCACCATGGTGGTATTCCAAATCCTCGTTTTGGGCATAGCTGCCTATATCCTGGGTCTCCGTATCAGCCTGGGCGGGGTGCTGCTCATGATGCTTTCGCTATTTTTTGGCGTTGCGGCTTTTACCGCCATGGGGCTGCTGCTCGGCGGTACCCTCAGCTCTGAGGTAGTACTCGCACTGGCCAATCTCATCTGGTTCCTGCTCCTCGGCGTAGTCGGATGGACCCTCTACTCCCAGGGACTGGGCGATAATGGCATCCTCAACGCGGTGCCGACCGTCGCCCTAGCAGGCGCGCTTACCGACGCCTCTAATTCCGTCTTCCCCGGCCTCGAGCTCCTATCCTTGTTGGCGTGGCTTGCGGTGGCGTCGTTCGCTGCGGTCCGTTGGTTCCGCTTCGATGGCTAAATGTGACTTTTGTCCGGTTCCTTTCGAAACGAGAGGAATTTTTATGCCCGAAATCTCCCGACTAGTAGGATGCTATGCGTGAATTACTGGACGAAGATCAAGCGCTTCTTTAAGGAAGCCGCCCCTACACTGCAACAGCAGCGCCTCATCGCGCTCATCCTCCTCTTGTGCCAGGGTGGCATCACCGTGTCTGGTTCCATTGTCCGCGTGACCGGCTCGGGATTGGGCTGTCCCACCTGGCCGGAATGCCAACCAGGCTCCCTTGTCCCTATGGAAGGCGCTGCGCCTGCTCTCCACCAGGCCATCGAGTTTGGTAACCGCCTGCTTACTTTCGTCGTAACCGCAGCGGCTGTCGCCGCCGTCATTGCCATGCGCATGGCACGTCGCCGCGCAGAGCTCAAGGTCTACGCATGGCTCAACGTCGCTGGCATCGTACTGCAGGCGATCATCGGCGGTATCTCTGTCCACCTAGACCTCCGCTGGTGGTCCGTGGCGTTGCACTTCCTACCTTCGATGCTTTTGGTATGGCTGGCGGCAATGCTTTATTCCCGCATTGTGGAACCCGATGACGGAACGCCACGCGCTCGCTTCCCTCAAGCGATTCGCCTCCTTGCAGCGGTCGCTACCGTTGCCTTAAGCATTGTGCTCATTACCGGCACGATGGTTACCGGTTCGGGCGTCCACTCTGGCGATTCCGGGGTGGGAATGGAAGGCCGCCTGCAGGTAGATACCGAAGCCATGGCCGTCACCCACGCCATGTGCATGTACGTCTACCTGACGCTTACGGTTATTACCGTCTTCCTGCTTTACAAGAACCGCGCACCTCAAGACGCTAAGAAGGCTGGCTGGGTCCTCGTTGTATGCATCCTCATTCAGTGGGCAGTAGGCGTTTACCAGTTCTACATGAGCATTCCGCGCTGGACTGTCCCCTTCCATATTGGCCTCTCCTCCTTCGTCACCGCGTATACCGCCCTGCTATGGGCACACGGTGTACGCCGCACCGACGGCACCGCGGATCTCATCACCGGCTCTCCCAGCGGTGATGAGAAGTACGCGGCGCGCCAAACCTCTCTTGAACAAGAGCGAGCGACTGCTTAGCCCATAATGCTTACGGCCGGCCGAGGTACTGCACTCGGCCGGCTTTTTGCGCTAGCCTGGCTATATGCACGCAATTCAGGTCACAGAAACCGGCGGACCAGAAGTACTTCGCTATACCGAAGTTCCCGCCCCCACCCCTAATGACGACGAGGTTTTGGTGGACGTCATCATGGCTGGCGTCAACTACATCGATACCTATTATCGTGAGGGTATCTATAACGCGGCCACCCCGTTCATTCCCGGATTCGAAGGTACCGGACGCGTTGTCCACGACCCCAAGGGGGAAGTTGCCGAGGGCACGATGGTGGCCTGGAACCAGGCTTTTGGCTCCTACGCCGAACAGGTCTGCGTCCCACGCGAGGGACTAGTGGCGGTGCCGGATGATTTCCAGCCAGAAGTCGCTGCCTCTATGTTGCTGCAGGGCATTACCGCACACTATTTGGCGCATGGCGTTTATCAACTGGGTGAAGGCGCTTCCTGCCTGATTACTGCCGGCGCCGGCGGTGTAGGCCAGATCCTCACCCAAATGGCATCGTCGCTCGGTGCTACCGTTTATACGGTGGTCTCCACGGACGAAAAGGAGGAACTCTCCTACGCAGCCGGTGCGGATAAGGTATTTCGCTATGGCGACGGACTCGCCGAGCAGGTCCGTCGCTACAACGGTGATAGGGGTGTTGACGTGGTTTACGACGGCGTCGGCAAGGCGACCTTCCAGGAGTCACTCGAAGTAGTACGCCCCCGTGGCACCGTCGCGCTATTCGGCGCCGCCTCTGGCCCAGTTGAGCCTATCGACCCGCAGCTGCTAAACAGGCATGGGTCTATTTTCCTCACTCGGCCTTCCATCGGCGCATGGACAGCCCAAGAAGGCGAGTTCCAAATGCGTGCCCAGGCGGTCGTCCAAGCTGTTATCGACGGCGATCTGAGCTTCAACGTCACGGCATCTTATCCACTGGAAGATGCCGCTGCGGCGCACCGCGACCTCCAGGAGCGCAAGACTACCGGTTCCATCGTGCTGCGCGTCCAAGCTGGCGATAAAGCCTAAACCCACCCACAAACGCACAAAGCGCGAGAACGCACTTGCCTTCCCGCGCTTTCGCCTTCTTATCCTTGGGTATCTGGGCGCAGTTAGAATAACGTGGCCGACCAGCCGAGCATCCTGCCTAGTGGCTCCCAACCCAATACTGCATCGATGGACAACCCGATAAAGAGCACCGACAGATAGTTATTGGAGTAAATGAACAGGCGCATCGGCTTAACCTTGGCACCGTTCTTGACTCCCTTGTGCAGGCGTATAGCCAGCCACAGGAATACCGCGCCGGAGGCAAGAGCTGCGACCAAGTAAATCCACGATGCAGCGGGGACGATAAGTAGGGTCACGATAACCGTGCCCACGGTATACCACACGATCTGTCGAGTGACTTCCTTCTCATCAGCCACTACGGGCAGCATCGGCACGCCGGCCTTGCGGTAGTCTTCCTTGTACTTCATGGCCAGCGCCCACGTGTGTGGCGGAGTCCAGAAGAAGATGATGAGGAAGAGCACGATTGCCTGCCACCAGCGGTCAGGCTCTCCAGCAGGAGCGTTATCCCGGATAACCGCCCAGCCGACCATCGCCGGCATGCAGCCAGCCAAGCCGCCCCAGACGATATTTTGAGCATTGCGCATCTTCAAAAACTTGGTGTAGACGAAGACATAGAAAAAGTTCGTCAAAATCACAAAGAAGGCTGCCAGCCAGGAATGAGCTAGGACGCCCAACCACAGCACGGAAAGGATGAGCATTACCCAGGCGAAAATTGCTGCGTTTCGCTTAGAAATCTTGGCCCTTACCAGCGGTCGTGCCCTCGTGCGCTGCATTTTTTGATCCAGCTCGTAGTCCACGACGTTATTAAACGTGTGGGCGGCAGCAGCGCCCATCCAACCGCCGAAAATCGTCGACACGATTAGCCAGATATTGTCTGAAACGGCCTCCACGCCGCGTTGCGCTTGGAGCATCGCCGGGATTGCGGCCACGAGGAGGAGTTCAATGATCCTCGGTTTCGTTAGCGCAAAATAGGCCTTGATGGTCTCCAAGGGATTCCTCCACTATCTGAACGTTGGTGAACTGTGCCCCGCGCACTTACTGCGCACGGTCACCCCTAGCGGTCGCACATGCCCGTGAAAAAGTTCCAGTACTCTCACTCACAATCTTCGGCGCCGGGGTGAAAGACAACAAGCCTATGGCCGCTAGATTCAGTGCGCGCTCTAGCGCCTACGCGCACTCCACTTAGCCATGCCAGCATACCGTTTATGCCTAGCTTTCTATAATTGCGCACCGCCGGTTAAAAAATTACTAGACTGAATAAAGTTAAGTACTTTTTGCCTAGACGTAAGCGAGGCTTTCCAGTGTCGAAAGATAAGTTGTCCCCAGAACTCCAAACTATGGTCGAGCGCCGTTACCCGGAGGATTGGTCGGAGTTTGACACCCGCGCCGTCGACACCGTGCGAGTACTAGCCGCAGATGCTGTACAAAAATGCGGTTCGGGCCACCCAGGCACCGCAATGTCCCTCGCTCCCCTCGCCTACACCTTGTATCAGCGCGTCATTAACCATGATCCCGACGATGTGCACTGGGCCGGCCGCGACCGCTTCGTACTGTCGGTTGGTCACTCTTCGCTCACCCAGTACATTCAGCTCTACCTGGGCGGCTTTGGCTTGGAGATGGACGATCTCCAGCAGCTGCGCACGTGGGGATCGCGCACGCCTGGCCACCCTGAGGTGCACCACACCGATGGCGTGGAAATCACCACTGGCCCCCTTGGCCAAGGCCTTGCTTCCTCCGTTGGCATGGCCATGGCGGCACGGAAAGAGCGCGGCCTTTTCGATCCAGAGGCACCGGCCGGCGAGTCTCCCTTCGACCACTACGTCTACACCATTGCTTCCGATGGTGACCTGCAGGAGGGCGTTACCGCTGAGGCTTCTTCCCTGGCGGGTACGCAAAAGCTGGGCAACTTGATTGTCTTCTGGGACGATAACCGCATCTCTATTGAGGACGATACGAATATTGCTTTCAACGAAGACGTGGTCGCCCGCTACGAAGCCTACGGCTGGCACGTCCAAACGGTCGAATCCGGCGAAGACGTCGTAGCCATTGAGGAGGCCGTCAAGGCAGCCCAAGCAGAGACCGAGCGCCCGTCCTTCATCCGCGTGAAGACCGTCATTGGCTACCCGGCCCCGAATAAGATGAATACCGGCGGCGTTCATGGCGCTGCACTGGGCGATGACGAGGTAGCTGCCACTAAGGAGGTCTTAGGCTTCGATCCGGAACGCAGCTTCCACATCGACGACGAAGTCATCGCGCACACCCGCAAGCTGCGCGAGCGCGGCGCCGAGAAGCACGCCGCGTGGCAGAAGAAGTTCGACGAATGGGCTGCAGCTAATCCGGAGAATAAGGCACTCTTTGACCGCATGCAGGCGCGCGAACTACCTCAAGATTTCGACGCTGAATTGCCAGTGTGGGAACCAGGCGAGTCTTTGGCCACCCGCAAGGCTTCTGAGGCCACCATCCAAGCATTGGCCGCTTCCCTTCCTGAGATGTGGGGTGGCTCTGCTGACCTTGCTGGCTCCAATAACACCGTGATTAAGGGCGCGGACTCCTTCGGCCCCGCAGCCATTACCACCGATATGTGGTCGGCTCAGCCGTATGGCCGCAACCTCCACTTTGGCATTCGCGAGCACGCGATGTCTGCGATCATGAACGGTATTGCTCTGCACGGCAATACCCGCGTTTACGGCGGCACCTTCCTTATTTTCTCTGAATACCAGTACCCGGCTGTCCGCCTGGGCTCGTTAATGTCTACCGATACCTACTATGTCTGGACCCACGACTCCATCGGCCTAGGCGAGGATGGCCCAACCCACCAGCCGGTAGAAACCCTTTCTGCCCTTCGCGCTATCCCGAACCTGTCCGTTATTCGCCCGGCCGATGCCAACGAAACCGCACAGGCTTGGGCCGCAGCTCTCGAGTACAAGGCCGCACCAAAGGGCCTGGCACTCAGTCGCCAGGGACTTCCGGTACTGGAAGGCACCAAGGAAAAGGCTCATGATGGTGTGCGCCGCGGCGCTTATGTTCTCGTGGAAGAGTCCAAGGAAACGCCGGACGTGATCCTCCTCGCTACCGGCTCTGAGGTGCAGCTTGCCGTCGCCGCCGCGAAGGAACTGGAGGCCGCCGGAACAGCCACCCGCGTTGTCTCCGCACCGTGCCTTGAGTGGTTTGATGAGCAGGATGACGCATACCGCGAGTCCGTGCTGCCTAGCGAAGTGCATGCCCGCGTCTCCATCGAAGCCGGCATCGCTATGCCGTGGCACAAGTACACCGGTTCTTTCGGCCGGACCATTTCCATCGAGCACTACGGCGCCTCTGCTCCTGCGGGCGAACTCTTTGAGAAATTTGGCTTCACCACTACAGCGGTTATTGAAGCGGCCCAGGAATCGCTGGCTGCCGCGAAGAAGTAAACCTCCAACACTGGATAAGGAGTAATCATGAACCACATTTCCGAACTTCGCCAGCTGGGAACCTCAACCTGGCTCGATGACCTTTCTCGCGAGCGCCTAGTTTCGGGCAATCTCAAGGAGATAATTTCCGCTAAGTCCATCGTGGGAGTTACCACCAACCCGGCAATTTTCGCCGCGGCGATGACCAACGGCACAGCCTACGATGCCGAGCTTTCCACGTTGAAGGAGACCAAGGCCACCGCCGATGAAGCGGTGTACGCATTGGCCATCGAGGACGTCAAGAATGCCTGCGACCTCTTTGCGGATATCTACTCCTCTACTAACGGTGCAGATGGCCGCGTGTCCATCGAGGTCGACCCACGCATTTCTGATGATGCTACTGCCACCCTTAAACAAGCGCGTGAGTTGTGGTCCAAGGTTGATCGTCCCAACGTGATGATCAAGATTCCGGCCACCACCGGTTCCCTTCCGGCCATCGAAGATGCCTTGGCGGAGGGAATCAACGTCAACGTCACTCTTATTTTCTCCGTGGATCGCTACCGCGATGTCATTGAGGCTTTCCGTACCGGTCTCAAGCGTGCCGCCGAGGCAGGCAAGGACGTCTCCACCATTCACTCCGTGGCTTCCTTCTTTGTTTCCCGGTTGGATACCGAAGTGGATAAGCGCTTGGAAGCTATTGGCAGCGAGAGTGCTCTGGCGCTGCGTGGTAAGGCGGGCGTCGCCAATGCACAGCGCGCCTATGCTCTCTTCCAGGATGCCTTGCTTAACGACGCCGACTTGCCCGAAGGCGCCCACCTCCAGCGTCCACTGTGGGCTTCTACCGGTGTAAAGAATCCGGAGTACCCAGCCACCTTGTACGTATCGGAGCTGGCTGGCCCGCACACTGTCAACACCATGCCGGAAAAGACCATCGATGCGGTTCTCTCCGAGGGCAACCTCCACGGCGACGCCCTGTCTGATAGCCGCGAGGCTGCAGAAGGCGTCTTTGCCCAGCTAGAAGAGGTCGGCATTAATTTCGATGATGTCTTTGCAGTGCTGGAGCGCGAGGGCGTTGATAAGTTTGTCGCTGCGTGGGAGGAACTGCTTGCTTCCATTAAGGAGCGACTCGCGTAAACTAGCCGTGTGACTTGTGCCCCGCCGAGAATTCGGCGGGGCATTCTGCCGCTAGAATATTAGCGAGCTTAAAGCCCATAAACTCAGGAAGGATTCTTCGTGACCGACTCAGCCGCTTGGGTCAACCCCTTGCGCAATGCCAGCGACAAGCGATTGCCGCGAATCGCAGGACCCGCGGGCATGGTCATCTTCGGCGTTACCGGTGACCTAGCATATAAAAAGCTACTGCCCGCAATCTACGACCTAGCGAGCCGTGGCCTACTACCCGCTGGCTTTACCCTTGTGGGTTATGGTCGCCGTGACTGGGACAAGGTCGCATTCTGTGACTACGTTCGCTCAGCCGTCATCGCTGGCTCACGTACCGAGTTCAATGAAGATGTCTGGCAGCATTTATCCCAGGGAATCGAATTTGTGCAAGGCTCTTTCGACGATGCTGGATTCGATCGCCTCTCGGCGCGTTTGGGCGAGCTAGATCGCGAGCGCGGCACCGGCAGCAACTGGGCATACTACCTTTCGGTTCCCCCGG
Source organism: Corynebacterium sp. CTNIH16 (assembly GCF_032821655.1). NCBI lineage: Bacteria > Bacillati > Actinomycetota > Actinomycetes > Mycobacteriales > Corynebacteriaceae > Corynebacterium > Corynebacterium sp. CTNIH16. Next base: position 49,881 of record NZ_JAVBIG010000007.1, read on the forward strand.
AATTCTTCTCCAATATCTGCCACCAGCTGGAGCGGGTGGGCATGGCCAACTCCGTCGAAGACTCGTGGCGCCGAGTAATCATTGAGAAGCCCTTCGGCCACGATCAAGAGTCTGCCCGCAAGCTCAATGAGATTGTCAACGCCGTCTTCCCCGAGTCCGCGGTCTTCCGCATTGACCATTATTTGGGCAAAGAAACGGTGCAAAACATCATGGCTTTGCGCTTTGCGAATCAAATTTTTGAGCCCATGTGGAACGCCCACTACATCGATCACGTCCAAATCACCATGGCCGAAGATATTGGCCTAGGCGGCCGCGCTGGCTATTATGACGGCATCGGTGCGGCTCGAGACGTCATCCAAAACCACCTGCTGCAGCTTTTGGCTCTAGTTGCGATGGAAGAACCGTCCTCCTTCGAGCCTGAGGCCCTGCAGGCAGAAAAGGTCAAGGTGCTGCGCGCTACCCACGCCGTGCATCCACTCAATAAAACGACTGCTCGCGGCCAGTACTCCGCCGGCTGGCAAGGCTCCGAGTTCGTCAAGGGCTTGCGCGAAGAAGAAGGCTTCGACCCGGAGTCCACGACGGAGACCTATGCAGCCTGCACCTTGGAAGTAAACTCCCGCCGCTGGGGAGGAGTGCCCTTCTACCTGCGCACGGGCAAGCGCTTGGGCCGCCGTGTGACGGAGATTGCGCTGGTATTCAAGGCAGCGCCAAATCAACCATTCGTTGACGGCCAGACCGATGCGCTGGGACGAAACGCCGTAGTCATCCGCGTGCAGCCGGATGAAGGTGTCACCATGCGCTTTGGTTCCAAGGTGCCCGGCTCCACCATGGAGGTCCGCGACGTCAATATGGACTTTGCTTACGCTGAGGCCTTTACCGAGGAATCTCCGGAAGCATACGAGCGCCTGATTTTGGATGCCCTCCTCGATGAGTCCTCGCTCTTCCCCACCAACGAAGAGGTGGAACTTTCCTGGTCGATTTTGGATCCCATTATCGATTACTGGTCCGAAGCAGGCCAACCGGAGGAATACCGCGCTGGCACGTGGGGTCCAGAATCCGCCGATAGAATGTTGCGCCGCCGGGGGCATTCCTGGCGCCGCCCATAGGAGGGACGCAGACAATGATTATTCCATTGCCCAACACCACTACTCGTGAAATCTCCAAAAAGCTAGTAGAGGCCCAAGAGCATTACACCCTTACTACCGGCCGAGTACTCACCCTCATCGTGGCTGCCCGCGAGGACGATGATCTGGAAAACATCTTGGCCTCCGTGCGCGATGCCTCCCACGAGCACCCGTCGCGCGTTCTGGTCGTTGTGACGGGCGACCCGCAGGAAGATACCCACTTAGATGCGCAGCTTCGCGTGGGCGGTGAAGCGGGTGCTTCTGAGATGGTCATCATGAAGTTGCACGGCGCTTTGGCAAACCAGGACGAGGCAGTCGTTACTCCACTGCTGCTTCCCGACACCCCTTTGGTCGCCTGGTGGCCTACCTTGTGCCCGCCTGACCCAGCTTCCAGCTCGGTGGGTAAACTGGCTCAACGCCGCATCACCAACGTTGCCTATGACGGACGCGTCACTGGCGAAGATCTGCGCACCTTATCCGCCGGTTACACGCCGGGCGATTCCGATATGTCCTGGGCCGCCATCACTTTGTGGCGCGGCGTCGTGGCCTCCGCATTGGACCGCCATCCTCACGAACCCGTGCAGTCCGTCGAGGTGGCGGGCCCTGCGGGCCACCCAGCTCCAGACTTCGCGGCTGGATGGCTCCTCGATCGTTTGGCAGTCCCCGTCCACCGCGCTGTGACCGACTCTCAGGAGCCGCACTTCCCAGTGACCCACTTGCGGTTTAATCGGGAAACGAGCCACGTCGACGTTGATGTCGTCGACGAGCGCACGGTGCGTGTGTGCGTTCCAGGTTCCCCGGATTCCTTGGTGAGCCTTAGCAAGCGCTCCCAAGCTGAGGTTCTCTCTGAAGAATTGCGCCATCTGGATGCCGATAAGACTTATGCGCAAGCGCTCCGTGCGCTCGCCCAAGTAGACTACAGTAAGCACTAAAACGGCTTAACTCCGATTCTTTGCAAAGGATAGCGATACCTCATGGTAACTCTTCACCGCGTAAGCGATGTGGATGAACTTATCTCCCAGGCCGCGCTGAAATTCTTGGATACCGTAGCCCGTATCCAGGCCGCCGGTGGCGGGCTCCACCACGATGGGGTCGCGCGAGTTGTCCTAACCGGCGGTGGCGCTGGAATTGGTGTTCTCCACGAGCTAGCTCGTTTGGATTACGCGGCACAGCAGCAAGGCGAGAATTTTCCAGCCCAGCGCATCGATTGGTCGCGCGTTCACGTCTTTTTCGGCGACGAGCGTAATGTGCCCGTCTCTGACGCAGATTCTAATGAGGGTCAAGCGCGCAGTGCCCTGCTCAATCACGTAGATATTCCGGACCAGAATATTCACGGTTTTGATCTGGGGGCGGTGTCCATGGAAGCCGCGGCGAGTGCGTATGAGCCAGAGCTGAAGGAATTTGCCCCGAACGGATTCGACCTCCATCTGCTGGGTATGGGCGAAGAGGGCCATATCAATTCCTTGTTCCCCCATTCTGAGGCGGTTCGGGAGCAAGAAGAGCTAGCTGTTCCCGTTCACGACTCTCCCAAGCCGCCGAGCGAGCGCATCACCCTTACTCTTCCCGCAGTCAACAAGTCTGATCGTATCTGGCTTCTTGTAGCAGGCGAGGCCAAGGCGGAAGCTGCCAAGCACGTCGTTGAAGGCGCTGAGCCCGAAGAATGGCCGGCTGCAGGCGTATCCGGGAAGGAAGAAACCATCCTCTTCCTTGCCGATGACGCTGCCTCCGAGCTGTAGTCACGTCAGCCTAGTGCGCAGCCGAGCTGAACTTGTGGCTCGGCGCCACGCAAAAAAGCGCCGGTACCGCTTCCCCACCGCCAGTTCCCACAGGGAACCAGGAGGTTGGAAGCCGATACCGGCGCTTTCGCTATTCCAGCTGGTGGCTTAAGCGAATGCCTGGATGAGGTTGAGGCCTACGATGCACGCAAGCCAGATAATTACCATGACCACGGTGTAACGGTCCAGGTTCTTTTCCACGACGGTCGAGCCGGAAAGGTTCGACTGCACGCCACCGCCGAAGAGGCTGGACAGGCCACCACCTTTACCCTTGTGCAGCAGCACGAAGATGGACATCAAAATAGCTGCGATGACCAAGATGATTTCCAGTGCCAAGACCATGAGGACAATCCTTATTTCTAACGTGCGCCCTGTGGGTAACTCTCGCCACCCGCTAGCGCGGAATCGTACTTTTAGGCTTCGCGTACAGCAAAGCAATCACATCGGCTCACTTTACACGATGGCGCGGGCTGGAACCATTCCAACCCGCGCCTTAGCGCGAACCTGTGACAGGTGATAACTCCTGTTAGCTCAGGGCATTAGCTGCGTTAGCAGCCAACTTGGCAAACTCCTCGCCGACTAAGGAGGCTCCGCCGATGAGGCCGCCGTCGACGTCAGGCTTGCTGACGATCTCTGCAACGGAATCAACCTTGACGGAACCACCGTAGAGAATGCGGATACCTGCAGCAACCTCCTCACCTGCGAGCTCCTTTACGAGCTCGCGGATGGCGGCGCAGACTTCCTGGGCATCGTCTGCGGAGGCAACCTTGCCGGTGCCAATCGCCCACACTGGCTCGTAGGCGATAACAGTCTTGGCAAGCTGGTCTGCGCTCAGGCCAGCCAAAGAATTGCGGGTCTGGTTAACCACGTAGTCCACGTGGGTACCGGCCTCGCGTACAGCCAACGGCTCGCCTACGCACACGATGGGGCTGATGCCATTGTCCAATGCTGCGGCTGCCTTCTCTGCAACGAGCTTATCGGTCTCGCCGTGGTACTGACGGCGTTCCGAGTGACCCACGACTGCCCAGCTGCAGCCGAGCTTGGACAGCATCTTGCCAGATACTTCACCAGTGAATGCGCCGGACTCGTGCTTAGAAATGTCCTGCGCACCGTAGGTGACCTGCAGCTTGTCGCCTTCCACCAACGTCTGGATGGTGCGAATATCAGTAAACGGGACCATGTAGGCCACGTCGACCTTCTCGTAGTAGTCCTTTGGCAGGGAGAAGGCGAACTTTTGAACGGAGCCGATGGCCTCGACGTGGTCGAGGTTCATCTTCCAGTTACCTGCAATAAGTGGGGTACGTGCCATGAATTTTTCCTCTCTTTTTGGCAAGTTGATCAGGCAGTTTTAGGCTTCCAGGACAGATACGCCCGGAAGCTCCTTGCCCTCGAGGTACTCGAGGGAGGCGCCGCCACCGGTGGAGATGTGGCTGAAGCCGTCCTCGTCCAAGCCAAGCATGCGCACGGAGGCAGCGGAGTCGCCGCCACCGACGACGGAGAAGGAACCGTTGTTTGCGGTGGCGTCGATAATAGCCTGCGCTACACCAGCGGTGCCCTTAGAGAAAGCTTCCATTTCGAATACGCCCATCGGGCCATTCCAGAAGACGGTCTTGGAAGAAGCAAGGACCTCTGCAAACTTTTCCACCGACTTTGGTCCAATATCCAGGGACATCCAGCCCTCAGGGATGCTATCGAGCGCGACTACCTGGGTCTCTGCATCCGCCGCGAACTTGCTTGCAGCAATGAGATCAACCGGAAGCACCAGCTTGTCGCCAAAGCGCTCGAGCAGGTCCTTGCAGTTTTCGATCTGGTCTTCTTGCAGCAGGGACTCTTGGACGTTATAGCCCTTGGCGGCCAGCAGGGTGTAGCACATGCCGCCACCAATGATGACCTTGTCTGCCTTGCCGGCCAGTGCTTCAATCACGCCGAGCTTATCCGAAACCTTGGCACCGCCAAGGACAACCACGTACGGGTGCTCCGGCTCCTTAGCTACAGTGGAAAGAACCGACAGCTCCTTTTCTACGAGCTTGCCTGCGTAAGCCGGTAGGCGCTTAGCGACGTCATACACAGATGCCTGCGCACGGTGGACAACGCCAAAGCCATCAGAAACAAAAGCGCCGTTATCGGCTGCCAGAGCAACGAGCTCGTCAGCGAACTGGCCGCGTTCAGCCTCGTCCTTGGAGGTCTCACGGGGGTCGAAGCGGACGTTTTCAACCAACATCACGTCACCGTCGTTGAGGCCGTTGGCGCGCTCATGAGCGTCTTCTCCGGTGACGTCGCCGGCTAGGGCAACGTACTGGTCAAGCGCCTCAGACAGCGCCTCAGCTACTGGAGCCAAGGAGAACTTAGAGTTTACCTCACCCTTTGGACGACCCAGGTGTGCGGAAAGAATGACCTTTGCGCCACCTTCTACCAGTGCCTTGATGGTCGGAAGAGAAGCGTTAATACGTCCGGGATCGGTAATGTTTCCCTCTTCATCAAGTGGAACATTGAAGTCAGAGCGGACGAGGACGTGGCGGGATTCGACGCCCTCCTTGAGAAGATCGTCAAGTGTCTGGAAAGCCATTAATTACTCCTTAAATAATTCGGACGGGTTAAAAGGCTATAGATATAAGAATACCGGCCGCGACGCAGCGCCGTGAAGGCTTGCATCAGGCCGGTTCTTCATTGCTAGAGCTCTAGTTTAGAGCTTGTCTGCCACCAGGTTGGTCAGGCGAACGAGCTGGGAGGTGTAGCCCCACTCGTTGTCGTACCAGCCCAGAACCTTGACCAGGTTGCCGTTGGAAACCTTGGTCATGCCGGAGTCGAAGATGCAGCCGTGCGGGGAGGTAACGATGTCGGTGGAAACCAGCGGATCCTCGGTGTATGCGAGGGTGTCCTTGAGCTCGCCCTCAGCAGCTTCCTTCAGGGCGGCGTTGATTTCCTCGGCAGTGACGTCGCGGGACGCGGTGAAGGTCAGGTCGGTAGCGGAGCCGGTGATAACCGGAACGCGCATTGCGTAACCATCCAGCTTCCCGTCCAGCTCAGGCAGAACCAGGGATACGGCCTTAGCAGCACCAGTGGAGGTAGGCACCATGTTTACTGCAGCGGCACGGGCGCGGCGCGGATCCTTGTGCGGAGCGTCCTGGATGCGCTGGTCGCCGGTGTAAGCGTGAACGGTGGTCATCAGGCCCTTTTCAATGCCGAACTTGTCATTTAGAACCTTTGCCATCGGTGCCAGGCAGTTAGTGGTGCAGGATGCCGCGGAGATGACGTTGTGGTTTGCCGGATCATAGGTATCAGAGTTGACGCCATAGACGAAGGTTGCGTCTACTTCCTTGCCCGGAGCGGAGATGATGACCTTCTTGGCGCCAGCCTCGAGGTGAGCCTTAGCGTCGTTGCCGTTGGTAAAGCGGCCGGTGGACTCGATGACGAGGTCTACGTTGTACTCGCCCCACTTGAGCTGCTTCGGGTCCTTCTCTGCGGTTACCACGATGCGGTGGCCGTTAACAGTAATGGACTCATCGTCGTGAGTAATTTCGCCATCGAAGCGGCCCAGTACGGAGTCGTACTTCAGCAGGTTAGCCAGCGAGCCGTTGTCGGTCAGGTCGTTTACTGCAACAACTTCGAGGTTGTTGTCACCTTGAGCGACTGCACGGAAAAAGTTACGGCCGATGCGGCCAAAGCCATTGATACCTACGCGAATAGTCACTGTATTTCTCCTCAAAGAGTCGAGTAAATGTGTGTACGGGTATGTGCGCGGGTCCTTCAATGAAGTCTGTGTTTGAGAAGCGCCCGAGCGTTTTCCCTTACATTGCCGATACTACCGAGCGTTTTTTGTCAGCGCAGGCTCCCAGCGGCCTTATGAACTAGTGGATGACAGACTATCCGAAAGCGCGTACACTCTTTCCGATCCTTTTTACTTCCCACATACAAACCCGCTGGATAGGCCCGAACACGTGGGTTTGTGTTGGGTTTCCGCCGTTAACGTGAGATATATCACTGTTGAGCTTCAGGGGTTGCGTCCGCCTCTGTCCGATCGGACATTGAGAAATGCTACCGCTACCCCCTATCAAGACGACCGTATTGTTTCCGTGACGCCCACCGCACGATATGCTTTCCTTACTCACTGGCTCACAAAGCGTTTAAGGCAACCCTGCCTGCTCTAGCGCCACCGTTGGTCACCGTGAGAATGCTTCATGTGCCCGTAATTTCCTACGGGCAAGACCACCGTAGAAATCAAGGACTTCTCTTGTTCGAAATAAATACCTCTGCTGTGGGTGACAGCCTCGGGCTTACCGCCCTGGTGGCGATTCTCCCGCTCATTGCATTCTTTATCATGCTGCTAGGCGTTAAGGCACGCGCGCATACTTCTGGCGCCGTTGCCCTGGCAGTATCCCTCATTATTGCCATCGTCGGCTTCTCCATGCCGGTAGATATGGCCTTGTCCTCCGCCGTACGTGGCGGTCTATTCGGACTCCTGCCCATCGTCTGGGTCATCATTACTGCAATTTGGTTCTATGAAATCACCGTAGCTTCCGGGCGCTTCGAGGATCTGCGCAAGACCTTTGACCTTTTGGGTGATGGCGATATTCGCATTCAGGCTATCCTCATTGCCTTCTGTTTTGGCGGTTTGTTGGAGGCCCTCGCTGGCTTCGGCGCCCCCGTAGCCATTACCGCGACCATGATCATGGCCCTTGGCGTGAAGCCACTGCGCGCGGCAACAGTAGTTCTGATTGCTAATACCGCTCCGGTTGCTTTTGGCGCGGTTGGCATCCCGGTAACCACTGCTGGCGAGGTAGCCGGTCGCAGCGCCGAGCAAACCCACGACATTGCCGCACTTATCTCCTTGCAGGTGCTGCTCATCGCCGCCATCGTGCCATTCCTCATCGCCTTCATCTTGGACGGCTTCCGCGGTGTCAAGGAAACTGCCCCGGCCGCTGCTGTGATTGGTATTTCCTTCGCGTTGGCTCAGTGGTTGGCCGCGACTTTCTTTGCGTACCAGCTCACCAACGTCATCGCCTGCATCGTCTCTTTGGGCTGTGCTTTCGCCTTCCTCCGGGTATGGAAGCCGAAGGGCGTCAAGGAGTTGCGCGAGCGTCTCGAGCTGCCTGCCGCCGAGTCCACCACCGACCTCAACGGACGCCGTATCTGGATGGCGCTGCTTCCCTACGCCGTAGTGACCGTTGTCTTTGCCGTGGCAACCGCTGCCCCCGCTATCTTCGGATTCCTTAAGCTCCACTTTGCCTGGCCTTTGCTTGATGATGCGATTGTCGACGCCGACGGCAACCTCATGGATACCAGCTTCAGCTTCAATGTCTTTGGCAACCCAGGTACGCTCCTGCTGCTCTCGGGCATTATCGTTGCGGTTGTCTACCACTTCTTCAATGAAAATGGCCGCTACAGCCTAAGCTTTGGACAACCAGTGAGCGCTTTTGGGGACGTCGTCAGCCGCATGAAGTTCTCGGCTCTTACCATCATCCTGGTGCTGGCCTTGGCCTATACGATGAACTACTCCGGCCAGACTATTGCTATTGGTGAGTTCGTCTCTTCTGCCGGCGGCATCTTTGCACTCTTCGCCCCAGTCCTGGGCTGGATTGGTACCGCGGTTACTGGCTCCGATACATCTGCTAATGCCCTCTTTGCCAACCTGCAGGTAGCAGCGGCAGAACGAATCAGCGTAAACCCTGACCTCATGCTCGCGGCCAATACCGCAGGCGGCGTTGTGGGCAAGATGATCTCCCCGCAGTCCCTTGCAATTGCGGCTACCGCCGTCAATATGGAGGGCAAGGAATCTGTCATCCTGAAAAACGTAGTGGGCTACTCCGTGGCTTTCCTGGCTTTTGTCTGTGTCATCGTGTTCTTGATGACCAACGTCCTAGGGTTCCTAGTTCCCTAGTTCTTTAACTCTTTTAGCTAGCCGGTTGCGTACCTGCTAGCCGCCAGGAAGGCACTAAAAATCTCCCCGCAGCTGCGCCTACCGCTTTGGTATCCGCACTGCGGGGAGTTCTTTTAATGTAGGTGATTCCGAGCGTCAGGATTCGTTGAAGAGATCATCTGTAATCGCTTGGTTGGTATCGGGGATATCGAGCTCCTCGGCTCGTTTATCGGCCATCGACAGCAAGCGGCGAATACGCCCAGCTACTGCATCCTTGGTCATAGGAGGCTCGGCCAAGCGGCCCAACTCTTCGAGCGAAGCCTCGCGGTGCTGAACTCGCAAGCGGCCCGCGTCTGCCAAGTGCTCAGGAACATCGTCACCTAAGATTTCCATGGCGCGGTCAACGCGCGCTGCCGCGGTAACCGCGGCGCGTGCAGAACGCCGAAGATTGGCGTCATCAAAATTGTCCAAGCGCCGAGACGTATCGTGCGCCTCCCGCTTAACTCGCTTCTTTTCCCAGCTCAATCGAGTCTCCTGAGCGCCCATACGCGTAAGAAGCGCCCCGATAGCATCACCATCGCGTACAACGACGCGATCTTCACCGCGAGTTTCCTTGGTCTTCGCAGAGATACCAAGGCGGCGGGCGCAGCCCACCAGTGCCAACGCAGCCTCTTGGCACGGGCAGGTAACTTCCAGCGCGGAAGAGCGGCCTGGCTCCGTGAGGCTGCCATGGGCAAGGAAGGCTCCGCGCCATGCTGCTTCGCTATCGGCCACGGTGCCGGAGATGACCTGCGGCGGCAGCCCCACTACCGCATGGCCGGAGCGGGTGATAAGGCCCAGCCGACGGGTCAGCTCTTTCGCGCCGGTTGAGATGCGAACCGTTACGCGAGTCTTCTTGGTGGTTCCTGCCGGGCCGACTACATGGCTATCGGCAGTGATCCCATAGAGGTCATCAAGAGCGTTGATGAAGCGTCGTGCAATGGCGTGGCTTTCTAGCTCTAACTCATAGGACATGCTGTCACCGGAAATATCTAGCTCGCCGGCGAATCGCAACATCGCCGCGAGTTCGGCAGCGCGAGCGGACTGGCGTGGCACAACGACAGCCGTCAATTCTTCTTTGACCTGGTCGGTCAATGGTGTGGTCACCTAGTTCGCCCCATTTCTATTCTCACAGTCACAAAGTACGTATACCGGCTAGAGCCATTGCTCCCAGCCCAGTGCGGTGAAAGGATTTCTGACATCATACCGCGCACGCTTGGTCGCCGCGCAGTCGGTCGAGCGCGAGCGGCCGCACGCTAGCCTGAAGAGTAGGTGCCAGTTCTAATCGCTAGTGCTGCGATAGTCCGAATATAGGCCCAGAAGTGCTGTAGACAGCTTTTCAGGGTCGTGCTTATTGATACTGCGACCATTGGCATCAACTTGGCTTACGTCCGCGAAGGTAGCGCGAGCGCCTAGGGACTGCGCGGCACGCTGAATATAGACGCGCTCACTATCGGTAGGCAAAGCCGTCTCGTCCACCAAAATGCGGTCAATTCGCAGATCAGGGGCGTGTTGAGCGAGCACATGCAAGTGACGCTCTGCGGAGAAGCCGTGAGTTTCACCTGGCTCGGCCGAAAGGTTCAACACAACGACGCGCAGCGCATCGGAAGCAGAAATCGCATCCACTACCTGCGGCACGAGAGTATGCGGCAAAACCGAACTAAACCATGAGCCTGGTCCGATAGTAATGAGATCCGCGCGCTGGATGGCATCGAGGGCATCCGGATTCGCTTTGGGCCGTTCGGGCACGATGCGCACGCGACGCACCTGGCCCGGCGTGGAAGCGACGGCAACCTGGCCGCGGACCTGGCGCATGACACGGGGGTCGTCGTCAAGCCCGGCTACGTCCGCTTCAATCTCTAAGGCCTGGTTGACTACTGGGAAGACTCGCCCCTGCGAATTAGTAAGTTCTGCGATGGTATCCAGGGCAGCTTGATAATCGCCGAGCACATCCGTCAATCCCGCAATCATCAGATTGCCCACCGCATGCCCTGCCATCGCACCATTGCCACCGAAACGGTGTTGCAAGGTTCGTGCCCACAAGTCCCCCACTGGGTCACTATTAGCCAAGGCGGCCAGCGCCATGCGCAAGTCACCCGGTGGAATGATTTCCAGCTCGCGGCGCAAACGACCAGAGGAGCCGCCATCATCCGCGACCGTAACAATCGCAGAAATATCGGCTGCCTCGCTAAAGCGTGCGGACAGAAGGGTTTGATAAAGTCCATGGCCGCCGCCAAGGCAAACCATGTGTGAAGGATTGGTCATAAAAGCGTTAAAACTCCTGTGCTCTAGCCTCGAGCGATATCCCTATGCAAGGTGCTGACGTCTAATGTGTCATTGTCCCGCAGGCGCGCCGCAATAGCCTCTGCGACGGCAACGGACCGGTGGTGACCGCCCGTGCAACCGACGCCAACCGTGATGAAGTTCTTGCCCTCATGGCGGTAGCCATCCAGCATGGTAGAAAACATCTGCAAGAAATTGTCCACGAATTCCTGCGCCGCTGGCTGCGAGAGCACATAGTGGGCAACCGGTTCATCCGTGCCGCGATATCCTCGCAGTTCTGGAACCCAATAGGGGTTGGGCAGGAACCGCACGTCTACCACTAAGTCGGCATCGCGGGGCGAGCCATTTTTAAATCCAAAGGATTCAACGGTGACATGCTGCTTTTCATTTTGCATCTCACCAAAGGCGGCCTCAATGGCACGGCGGAGATCATGAATGGATAGGTTCGTCGTATCGATAATGATATCCGCATGGGAACGCACATCTGCCACTGCCCGGCGCTCGCGTTGGATTCCTACTTTGAGCGTGTCCCCCTCCTGCAGCGGGTGGGTGCGCCGCACCGAATCGAACCGGCGGATAAGCACATCATCGCGAGCATCCAAAAAGAGCACGGTGGGCTTCATATTTAGTTCCGTAAGCTCATTCATAATCTCCAACAGAGACCCTGGGAACATGCGCGAGCGCACATCCGTTACGGCTGCTACCTTGCCCACTGGAGTTTCCTCTTGGTTGCACAGCTTGAGCAGGTCAACAATGGCGCGAGGCGGAATATTGTGGGCCACGTAGTAGCCCTTGTCCTCAAACACTTTGGCAGCGGAACTCAACCCGCCGCCGGACATACCGGTTATCAAGATGGGTGGAGTTTCGAAATGCGTCATGCTCTTCAGTCTAGCGCTTCAAGATTCGCTGCTTCTAGGAGAATGCCACTTAATTGCCCGCAGAATCATGCAAACTCTCGTACACGGTCTGGGCCAGTTTGGGACCAAAACCGTTTACCTGACAGATCTCTTCCACAGTGGCGGCCTTGAGCTTTTTCACCGAACCGAAATGCTTGACCAGATCGGTGCGCCGTTGTGGACCCAATCCCGGAACGGAATCGAGTACCGAGGAACGCATCCGCTTTGAACGCTGCTGCCGGTGGTAAGTAATGGCGAAGCGGTGGGCTTCATCACGAACTTGCTGTAGGAGGAAGAGTGCTTGCGAGTTTCGCGGCAAAATCACCGGCTCATCATCGCCGGGAACCCAGATTTCCTCGAGGCGCTTGGCCAAGCCCACTAGAGTTACATCCACGATGCCTAACTCATCAAATACCTCTTGAGCCGCGGCTACCTGGGGCGCACCGCCATCCACGATAAAAAGCTGCGGTGGATACGCAAAGCGGCGCCCCGCTTCGGCAGATTCTTCCGCCACCTTCTCCTCTGCAAAGGAAGACTCTTCTACTTCCTCATCCGGATGGGCCAGCTTATCTTGCTTATGGCGCTTAAAGCGACGCAGCGTGATCTCTGCGATAGAACCGACGTCATCCGAGCGGCCATCACCTGCCGCCTCCTTGATGCGGTAGCGCCTATAGTCCGACTTCTTGGGCAAACCATCTTCAAAGACCACCAGGGAAGCAACCACATCTGTGCCTTGAATATGCGAGATATCGGTACATTCGATGCGCAATGGAGCTTGCTCCATACCTAGGGCTTCTTGAATATCCTGCAATGCCGCCGAACGTGCGGTGAGGTCTCCTACCCGCTTGAGCTTATGCTGACGCAACTGCTCCTTGGCGTTTTTCTCCACCGTGGCCATAAGCTGCTTTTTATCGCCGCGCTGGGGAACACGCAGGTCTACCTGGGCACCGCGCAGCTCCTCCAACAACGCGATGACCTGCTCCGGTTCATCCGGCAGGGCCTGAACCAAAATCTGGCGTGGAATAACCTGCACGCGGCGGGATTTCATGTGCGATTCTTGGTCCACCCCGCGCCGCTTCACGTCCGCGGCGAGCGCAGCATCTTCGCGCGCCTCTTGTTTCTCGCGCTCTACTGCATCGGAATAGAACTGGATGAGGAAGTTTTGTACCAACGCGGGCAGCGCGGGATCAGGTTTTCCTTCTTCCAAGGGCTCTGAACTCGCCTGATCGCCGGCGCGTTCGACTACCCAACCGCGCTGACCGCGAATGCGCCCATCGCGAACGTGGAAAATCTGTACCGCTGCCTCAAGTTCATCGGAGTTAAAAGCAATGAGATCAGCATCCGTGCCGTCTGTGAAGACCACGGCCTGCTGTTCCATAATCTTGTCAATAGCGCCCAAATCATCGCGCAGGCGCGCCGCGCGCTCGAACTCTAGGTTCTCGGCGGCCTGCTCCATGTCCTGGGTGAGTTTGCGGCGTACTGAACCGGTGTTGCCATTCATGAAGGACACGAGATCGTTGACCGTCTCACGGTGGTCTTCCTTGCTTACTCGGCCAATGCAGGGTGCATCGCATTTGCCGATGTATCCCAAAAGGCACGGACGCCCTAGCCGCTCATGCCGGTTATATACTCCCTTGGAGCAGGTACGCATGGGAAAGACACGGGTAAGCAAGTCCAAGCTTTCGCGCACGGCCCAAGCATGGGAATAGGGGCCGAAATAGCGTACGCCCTTGCGCCGCGGTCCACGGTAGAAGAAGGCGCGAGGAACCGTCTCTCCGACCGAAACCGCGAGCATAGGATAAGTCTTATCGTCGCGGTACATGACGTTGAAGTGTGGATCAAAGCGCTTGATCCACGTGTACTCCAACTGCAAGGCTTCCACCTCGCTGGCAACTACCGTCCACTCCACCGAGTTGGCGGTGAGGACCATTTGGCGAGTACGCGGGTGCAGTTGCGTGATGTCCTGGAAATAGTTAGACAGCCGAGCGCGCAAGTTCTTGGCCTTGCCCACGTAGATAACGCGGCGGTTTTCATCGCGGAACTTATAGACGCCTGGGTCGGTGGGAATGGTTCCCGGAGCCGGGCGGTAGGTGGTGGGGTCAGCCAATTGTTAATCCTGGGGCATGTACTTGGCTTCCACGTCGCGGAAGCGGCGGACGTTGTCAATGACGGTGTCCTTATCGCCGGACTGCAACGCCCAGACGGGAACGAACTCGAACTCGGGCAGCTCAAGGCGTGCCATACGTTGGCCTACGGGGAAGGAAAGTCCGTAGACCACCTGCCACGGATAAAAGCGGGTGCCCACGATATTGCGGACCTCTACCCCATCCTCATTGGCGCGCAAGCGGGGACGGTTAAGAGCGATCCAGGAGAGAACGGAAATGAGAACACCAACGCCAGGGAAGGCGAATTTGTCGATGGTGGTCACGTGCGCACCGGTAAAAGACACATCCAAGGTGACTCCCATGAAGATATGGATGGCCAGAACGAGAATCACCCAGGCGATAGCCACCTTGCGCAGGAAGGGCGAGGTCGCCGTGAACTCCCACGGTTTAGACGTGGTCTGTGCGAAGGGATCGGCGCTGGTATAGGCCAATACTTCGGCGTCGCTAAGCTGGCGGCTGTGCTGCGGATTCTTTGGGGCCTGCGCCTCGTTCATGTGCATACTCCTTTGGGGCGCGCCCCGCTGGCCACCTTGGTGGTCAAGCGTTGGGCGCTGACGCATTGCTAGAGGTTATTTTTGTGCTGCGTTTAGTGTACGCAACTGCAGTGCGGTGTCTAAAGCCGCGATCATAGCTTCGGCGCCCTTGTTTTCTACCGAATCTGCAAAACCGGCGCGGTCGATAGCCTGCTGCTGGTCGTTGACGGTCAAAACACCATTAGCTACCGGGGTGGATTCATCGAGTGAGATACGAGTCAGCGCCTGGGTGACGGAGTCGCATACGTAGTCAAAGTGGGGGGTGCCGCCACGGATAACGCAGCCTAGTGCCACCACGGCATCGTAGGAGCGGGCTGCTGCTTGGACCACAACGCCAAGTTCCAGGGCACCTACCACTCGGTATTCAGCAACCTCGGCACCATTATCGGTAGCAGTCTGCACCGCCTGGGCATGGAGCTGGTCGCAGATTTCTGCGTTCCACGTAGCAGTAACCACAGCAACGCGCAGTCCACTGCCATCAACCTGGGCAATATCAGGCAGGCCTTCTTTACTCATCGCTATCCTTTCGATTGCACGTCAAAGCTTTACTTATGTTCGGCGTCCCACTGGGCAACCTGCGGGAGGTTGTGGCCCATGCGGTCGCGCTTAGTACGAAGGTATTCAATATTATCCGCGTGGGCAGGGGTTGCCAGCGGCGTGTGGTGGCTGGCGTCCACCCCAAAGCCACTTAGCCCCTCGCCCTTATGCGGATTATTGGTTAAGAGGTTTGCTGATTCTATGCCGAGATCGCGAAGGATCTGCCCGGCCACGGAATACTCGCGGGCGTCCTCGGGCAGTCCCTGCTCTAGGTTGGCATCGACGGTGTCCATGCCCGAATCCTGCAGGCGGTACGCCTCCAACTTATGCAAAAGGCCGATGCCACGGCCTTCCTGACCGCGCAGGTAAATGACCACACCGCGGCCCTCCTGGCTGATAAGGCGCATGGACTCATGCAGTTGGGGCCCGCAATCGCAGCGCCGTGAGCCAAAGGCATCACCGGTTAGGCATTCGGAATGGACACGCACCATGACGTCGCGTGCGCCGCGCAGTTCGGAAAGTTCCCCTGCGACCAATGCAACGTGTTCCTGCCCGTCTACCTCATGGCGGTAACCGATGGCGGTGAAGTGACCATATTCGGTGGGTAGCTCAGTGGCGACCTGGCGGGTGACCTGCGTTTCATTATGGCGGCGCCACTCGATGAGCTGCGCGATAGAGATCATGGAGAGCCCATGCGTATCGGCAAAGCGACGCAACTCTGGCGAGCGCGCCATATCCGTGGGGTCATCCTCGGAGACGATCTCGCACAGTACACCGGCCGGGCGCAGGCCCGCCAATCGGGCGAGATCAATGGATGCCTCCGTATGGCCGTCACGCTCCAGTACGCCGCCCGGGCGAGCACACAGCGGCACCACGTGGCCTGGACGGGTGAACTCTCCTGGAGTGGTGCTGGGGTCTGCCAGGCGGCGGATGGTTTCTGCGCGCGAGGTGGCAGAAATACCGGTACTACCTGTTGCTGCATCCACGGTCACCGTGTAGGCGGTGCCGCGCACATCTTGGTTGACCGCCAGCATCGGCGGTAGGTTCAACCGATTGCAATCGTCTGGCAATAAGGGTGCACAGATATATCCAGAGGAATAGCGCACCATGAAGGCCACGAGTTCCGGGGTGGCTAGCTCCGCGGCGAAAATCAGATCGCCTTCGTTTTCGCGATCCTCATCATCGATGACAACAACCGGCTTACCAGCGGCGATATCCGCGATGGCCTGGTCGATGGAATCTAGACGGATGGAATTATCACTCGCGCTCATAAGGTAGCAGTCTAGTCCTTAGCCTCAGAGGGTTGAGCTTCGGGGTGAAGCATCTTTTCTACATACTTGGCCAGCACGTCCACCTCGAGGTTTACCTCTCCTCCCACCGGCAAGGCGCCATGAATAGTATCGCGCAAAGTGGTGGGGATAAGGGATACCTCGAACCAGTCTGGGCCCACGGCGCTCACAGTCAGCGAGGTGCCGCTCACGGCAATGGAGCCCTTTTCCACGACGTATCGGGAAAGCTCCGACGGCAAGCTAAACCGCAGCACATCCCAGTTCTCGGAGTTAGTTCGGCTCTGCAGCGTAGCGGTGCCGTCCACGTGGCCTTGCATAATGTGCCCGCCCAGCCGGGTGGTGGGAAGCAGTGCCGGTTCGACGTTGACCGGATCGCCCTCGGCAAGGCGCCCCAGTGCGGTGCGGTCAAGGGACTCCTGCATCACATCCGCACAAAAAGTATCCGCCGACAGGTCCGCCACGGTAAGGCATACGCCGTTAATGGCAATGGAATCACCCAGCACGGCCCCCGCAACGGTACGCGGGGCGCGAATGCTCAGGCGCAGCGCGTCTGCGTGCGGCTCCATTGCATCCACGGTGCCCAACTCTTGTACTAGCCCAGTAAACACTTCCGACCTTTCTCGCTCACTACTATGTCCAGCGTCTAGCGCACGTACTCAATAAGAACGTCGTCACCCAGCGCCTTCATTCCCACCCTGTGGAAACGGGTGGCCTCTGCCAGTGTCTGGGTCACGGGGTGCGCGAGCACGCCACGGCCCTCGCCCAGCAAAAGTGGCGCGATATAGGCGGAGATGGCATCCACCAAGTCGGCCTTGAGGAAGCTGCTAGCCAGGCCTGCGCCTCCTTCCACGAGGATGTCGCGGGCACCGGTGGCGTAGAGCTCGTAGAGAGCTTCTTCGATGCTGTCGTACTGCTCGTACCCCAACTCGCGCAGGTGGCTTGCTGCATCGCCCGCCGATTCCAAATCACGCTTGCCAATGACCACCCGGCGTGGCTGCTGCGCGCGCAAGCTGCCGTCGCTAAAGCGCGCGGTGAGCGAGGGATTATCAGCCAGCGCCGTGCCGGTACCTACCACGATGGCATCGCGGTGCGCCCTATCCGCATGCACCCAGTCGCGCGCTGCCTCGCCCGTAATCCATTGGCTGGTTCCATCGGCCGCGGCCGTGAAACCGTCCAGCGTTTGCGCGAACTTCAAGGTGACATGGGGCCGTTGGGTGCGCACGGCGAATAGCCATGGCACCAAAGCATCCTCGACGTGCGGGGGCTTTTCTAGCTTGGCGACGTCCACTCCAGCCTCCACCAACACTTCTGCGCCACCCGCAGCCTGCGGGGTGGGATCGGCGTGGAGGTAGTACACGCGAGCCACGCCGGCATCGATAAGCGCCTGCGCGCAGGGACCCGTACGGCCGGTATGCGCGCAGGGTTCCAAGGTGACCACGGCCGTAGCGCCGCGCGCTTTATCTCCGGCCTCGCGCAACGCCATGACCTCGGCATGCGCGCCTCCCACGGGCTGGGTGGCGCCGACGCCCACGATTTCCCCAGCTGGGGACACAATGACCGCGCCTACCGGTGGGTTAGGGCTCGTGGTTCCACGGACTTCAGCACCCGCGGCTATCGCTCGCAACAGCGCTGCGGAGATGTTGCTGTCCTGTAGCTCCGCACCCATTAGGCACCAGCCGCCAGATCACGCAGCTGCTGCACGATGCCGGCGGGTTCGTCCGATTTGAATACGGCTGAGCCTGCCACGAAAGCGTCGCAGCCCGCCTCGGCGGCTGCCTCGATGGTCTCTGGTGAAATGCCGCCATCAATCTCGATGATGGTGTCAAGGCCCTGCTCATCAATGCTGCGGCGCAGCTTATGGACCTTCTCTAGCATTTCTGGCATGAACTTTTGCCCGCCGAAGCCAGGCTCCACAGACATCACGAGCACCTCATCGAAATGGTGCAGCTTATCCAACCACGGCTCGATGGCGGTGCCTGGCTTGATGGAAAAGGCCGCACGCACGCCCAAATCGTGGATGCGCCGGGCCACGTCCACTGCCGCCTGGTCATCGGCGACGGCCTCCACGTGGAAGATAATCGTATGCGCGCCCGCCTTGGCATAGGTCTCAACCCACTTTTCGGGTTCCTCAATCATGAGGTGGACATCTAGTGGCTTATCGGTGTTGCTATGGACCGTGGCCGTGATATCTGGGCCGAAAGACAGGTTGGGCACAAAGTGCCCATCCATAATGTCCACATGGACCCAGTCTGCGGTATCAATCGCCGCTAGCTCCTCGCCCAAGCGAGAAAAATCAGCGGCCAAGATGGAAGGGGAAATAATCGGTGCGGACATGCCCACCAGTCTATCGCGATTAATCGGCTGCGCGGCGAAGGGCCGCAAAGAACATGGCGTCGGTACCGTGGCGATGCGGCCACATCTGCACGGATTTCTCGTGGCCTACATCGCCCATATCAGGAATGAGAGCATGTGCGTCGAGTTCTTCAGCGCCGAGTTCGCGCACGGCGCGGTCGACAATGCCCCGGGTTTCGCGCAGATCTGGCGAACACGTGGAGTAGATGACCACGCCACCTGGACGCACCAGGTTTAATGCGGAAGATAAGAGCTCGAATTGCAGCTGGTTGAGCTCGGTGATGTCAGACTCGGCCTTGCGCCACCGCGCCTCGGGGCGGCGACGGAGGGCGCCGAGACCGGAACAGGGGGCATCGACAAGCACGCGATCAAAGCCCTCTCCCACGCCGGGATTGCGGCCATCTGCCACATGAACGTCCACGGGCAAATCGCTCACCGTCTTTTCAATCAGCGCCGCTCGGTGTGGGGATACCTCCACTGCATCGACGTGCGCGGAGTCGATGCGGGCAAGCGCCCCCATCAAGGCCGCCTTACCGCCGGGACCGGCACAGAGATCCAGCCACCGGCCGGTGTCCTCGCCCTCGAGGGTCGCCTCGCATACCGCGCGAGCAATCAGCTGCGAGCCCTCGTCCTGCACGGCCGCCAATCCTTGGCGCACGGGTTCCAATTGTCCGGGGTCACCGGATTCCATGTACACCGCATAAGGGGAATAACGCCCCTCCTCATTGCCGGTCATCAGGGCCAATTCCTCGGCCGAGATTTCCCCGGGGCGTGCCACTAGATGCACTGAAGGTCGATCCGAATCCGCCGCCAGGGCAGCCTCCAACTCCCCTAGGCCCAACACGCGGCTAAACGATTCTGCAATCCAGGTGGGATGGGCATGCTTAAAGGCGATGCCGGCGATTTCCCCCTGTGGAGCGAGCTTGTCCAGCCAGACCTTAGCCGGCGTCCGCGTAATGGTGCGCATGATGCCATTAGCAAAGCCCTTGGCCTTGACTTCACCAGCGGCTTCTACCAAACGAACGGTGGTATCAACCGCCGCGTGTGGCTCCACGCGGGTATAAAGAACTTGATAGGTGCCCAGGCGCAAGGCATCAACTACGGCTGGGGAAATGTCCTCGAGGCCGCGCGAAGAGCACTCTGCGATGACAGCATCAACTACGCCAAGGGTGCGCAGGGTGCCGTAGGTGATTTCGGTGGCGAAGGCCGCATCGCGCCCCTTGAGCTTTTGCTTGCGCAGCGCCTTGGGCAAAATGAGGTTGGCAAAAGCATCATCCTCGCTTACCCTGCGCACCACGTCGAAGGCAACCCCACGCGGCGCATCCACGCCCGCGGCCAGCGCGGCCTGAATCAGTCCGCCTTCCTGGCGCTTGCCGGGACGTTGGCCCTTAGCAGCAGCCTGCCTGCCCCTGTGCTGCCCACCGCGGCTACCACGCTGCTGCCGTTGCGGGCGGCCACCTCGGCTCTTCGCAGCAGTGGATTTGTGGGAGTCCTGCGGCTTACCCGCCGGCGACTTAACCCCGGACTTGCTGCGGGAACG
Source organism: Corynebacterium sp. CTNIH16 (assembly GCF_032821655.1). NCBI lineage: Bacteria > Bacillati > Actinomycetota > Actinomycetes > Mycobacteriales > Corynebacteriaceae > Corynebacterium > Corynebacterium sp. CTNIH16. The sequence goes on from NZ_JAVBIG010000007.1 coordinate 70,271, forward strand.
GAAACCACCACTCATTGAAACTTCACCTCGGCATCCTTGCCTAGTCCGCGGGCCCAATCGGCCGCATTCATCATCTTCTTTCCCGGAGGCTGGATTTTACCCAGTTGGACTGGCTGCGTACCGGTACCGATGAATACGGCGTTCTTGGCAATATGCAGCTGCCCTGGTTCTAGTTCCTGTGGAACCGCCACCTCTTCTATGAGGCTGACTGGTCCAATCTTCACGCGGGCCTCGTCCCACATGGTCCATGCACCCGGTCCAGGCGTATATGCGCGAATATGCCGATCAATGGCAAAGCCCGGTTGGGACCACTCCACGCGGGCCTGCGCGGTAGAGATTTTCGGCGCATAGGTAGCCTCCCCCTGCTGCGGTTGCGCCTCCAGCTGCCCCGCCGCTAAGCCATCCATGGTGGCCACGAGCAGGTCGCCACCGGAATAGGCAAGGCGCGTCAACAGGTCATCAGCAGTATCGGTGCCTTTAATCTCCTCCGTCACGGTGCCGAGCACCGGGCCGGTATCAAGGCCCTCCTCAATGCGGAAGGTTGATGCGCCGGTAACATCATCGCCTGCCGCAATGGCAGCCTGCACTGGCGCCGCACCGCGCCATGCCGGAAGCAAAGAAAAGTGCAGGTTTACCCAACCATGCTGTGGTAATTCCAGCAGGTCCTTAGTCACCAGATTGCCGTAGGCCACCACCGGAATCGCCTCAGGCTGCAATTCCTTTAAGCGTGCACGCAGCGCCTGACCGTCCTCCGAATCAGGGCGCAGGGTGGTAGGGGTCAATACTTCAATGCCATGTGCTTGGGCGAGCGCCTTCACTGGGCTCGGATGAAGAGTGCGGCCGCGGCCCTTCTTCGCGTCTGGGCGAGTGATTACCGCCACCACCTCGTGCGACGAGGCTAGCAGCTTTTCCAAAGCTACAACGGCTGGCTCAGGGGTACCGGCAAAAATAATCCGCATGCGGGAAACTCTCCTCTTAATATCGTTCAAAATACTAGGCTACAACGCCGCAACGCTGCCGCCACAGCGAGTGGGCTACGAGGCGTTAAACCACTCGGATTCATGGATGGCGCGCATGGCCTTCTTGCGCACTGGTGCCTCCAGGCGTTGTAGGAAGAGCACCCCATCGAGGTGGTCCGTCTCATGCTGAATGCACCGAGCCATCAGTCCTGAGGCCACCATGGACACAGGGCGCCCCTCTATATCCTGGCCAGACACAAAAACCTGGTTGAACCTCGTGGTTTCCGCGCTAATTCCCGGAATGGATAAGCATCCTTCCGGGCCTGTTTGCTGCTGCTCTCCCACCGGAGTCCAGACCGGATTGACAAGTGCGCCGCGCAGCCCAGATTGAGTATGCGAGCAGTCGTAGACGAAGATTCGCTTCAAAATCCCCACCTGATTAGCCGCTAGCCCTACTCCCCCGGCTTTATCCATGGTCTCGAGCATATCGCTCGCCAGAGCGCGCAGGCCAGCATCAAATCTACTAATTTCCTCCGCGCGGCTGCCCAAGACTGGGTCGCCGTAGATACGCAGCTCTCGAAGGGACATGGCAATCACACCTTTCTCATGGCACCGAGCCCAAGCCGGCCGGCGGTGGCGGCTTCCTTCGTCGAGATTAGCGCATGAGCGCCTATGGCCCCGATATGGCTAACCGACGTGGATAGGGTCAACCACAATGCGCAAAGGAAGGTCATCCTTGCGGGCGCTGCGTGCGGCGTTGGCGCTGCGCAAAGCCCGCCCCAATTGGGATCGCGGCCCCAGCGGGGTGCGCACGACTAACCGCTGCGGTGGGCCAAAGCGCTGGCTATCGTAGTCACCAGGCAGGCTTTGCCCCGGCGGAAGGGGAACTGGTCCCAATACCTCCGCGTGGTCTGGAAGATCCACAAGCTCGGCAAAGCCATCCAGGGATGCATCCGCACCGTCGATGGCAGCAAAATGCACCGCGGGTGGGAAGCGCACCTCGCGCCGGGCAGCAAGCTCTGCCGCGGCCGCGCCCACCATATCCCAACGCAGGAAATGCTGGACGACGGTAAGCGACTCATCGGCGGCTAGGATTACTCGACCCCCCTTGAAATGTGGCTGCACCAAGGTGGCCGCCTGTGCCCATTTCGCTAGGGTGTCCTCCGTGGCGCGTAGGTCTTGCCGGTTGAGCAATGCACCGGCATCCAAGAGCAACGCCGCGCCATAGGCACCATCGTTTACTCTCGGTTCCGCACCAGGGGTGGCAATGACCAACGCCGGCGCATTGTCCACCGCATCGAGCACCTTGTTTCCACCCGAGACCACCACCCGCGTATTAGGAAAGGCCCGGCCCATTTCTTCCGCAGTGCGCTCCGAGCCCAACACGATGGCCCGCAGGCGCGGAGACCCGCATTCGGTGCACCGATGCCGTGCCTCAATGCGACCGCACCAGCGGCAGGTAGGCATTCCCGCTTCGTCCGAGCCTGCGCTTGCCGACGCCCCCTTGGGCGGCAGCCCCAATGGCCCATTGCAATGCCGGCAGCGAGCCGGCGCTCGGCACTGGCCACAGGCCAAAATGGGCGCATAACCCTTGCGCGGTACCTGCACCAGCACCGGCTCTCCCCTATCCAGCGCCTGGTGGGCGGCTTGGAAGGCCTGCGCCTGTACTTTTGTCGTACCGCCATGGAGGTCGCGGGCGATAGACAGACCGAACGACCCGACCGCCTCGATAGCCGGGCACCGCGCCGTTATGGTTTGCTCTTTAGCCACCATGTCGTGCGCCCATGCTGATTCCACGAGGAGCTGTGTCTCCGCCGTCCGCGAATGGTTGGCCAAAACCATGCTGCAGCCTTCGAAAGCGGAGCGGGTGGTAAGTACTTCCCTCGCATGAACATAGGGCTTGAGGTTGTCGACCAAATTATCATTGCCGTCATCGAGGATCACCGCCAGTTGCAGGTCTTTGACCGGGGCAAAGGCGGCGGACCTGGTGCCAACGACCACCCGCGCTTGGCCTACTAGTGCGGAAAGATAGCGGCGATAGCGCGCCTGCGGGCCCATGCTATTAGTCAGCACTGTTATCTGCTTTGCCCCAAGTACCTGGCGAAGCGCGGCGTCTAAAGCATCAACGCTCCTCTGGTCTGGGGCGACGAGGAGAACCCCTCCTCCGCCAAGCGCCACTTTGGCAGCGAGTGCAGCCAGCGCATGTGCCCAATCATCGCCCGGGGCGATTTGCCAGGCGGCACGGGCAAGCTTGCCGGCCAGAATCGAATCAACGAAAGCCTCGCCATGTTGATAGGCCGACCATCCTGATAGGTCGGGCTCGGTCGTGGTGCCGAGCTTCTCCCACGGGGTCTCTAAATCGGATTCTTCCGCCTTGGCGTGCCGCGGCGGGATGGCGGAGCGGATAATGTCTGAGCGCACGCCGCCGTAGCGGTCTGCCAGGGCGTCGACCAGCCGGGCCAGCTGCGGCGGATAAACCTGGAAGGGTGAGATGATGCGCTCAATAAAGCGCAGGTTGCCGCCAAATTCAGAATCATGCCGGCGTTCTAAAACAATCGCGTCCACCAAACGCCCGTTGAAGCGGATGCGCACCTTAATCCCCGGTTGGACTTCTTCCGTGTCTGCCTCTTCTACGAGGTAATCAAATCCTCGGTCTAAGTGCGCAACCCCTAAAAGAGGCAACACCCGCGCAACCGGCTTCCGGGTGGCGGGTGTTTTCTTAGGCATAGGCCTCGATTCTACAGACCAGCGGCAGCACGCAATGCTTCCACTCGGTTCAACTGCTCCCACGGCAGCTCAATGTCGGTGCGGCCAAAGTGTCCGTAGGCCGCAGTTTGCGCATAAATGGGGCGCAACAGATCGAGCTCGCGAATGATAGCGGCCGGGCGTAGGTCAAATACCTGATTCACCGCAGCCTGGATATTCGCATCGCTCAGGCCCTCCTTTGCGGTACCAAAGGTCTCCACGTACAAGCCGACCGGCTTGGCACGGCCGATTGCGTAAGCCACCTGGACTTCAGCGCGATCTGCCAAGCCCGCGGCGACGATATTCTTAGCCACCCAGCGCATGGCATAAGCAGCGGAACGGTCCACCTTGCTCGGGTCCTTGCCAGAGAAAGCGCCGCCGCCGTGGCGAGCCATGCCGCCGTAAGTATCGACGATGATCTTGCGGCCGGTAAGGCCCGCGTCGCCCATTGGTCCGCCGAGGATGAAGGAACCGGAAGGGTTGACCAACAAGGTCGTGTCTTCGGTGTAGTACTTCTCCAAGCCGGCGTCCTTGATAACCCATTCAAGGACCTCACTGCGCAAGGGACCTTCCAACCAAGCACTATCAACCTCGGCATCGTGCTGCGTGGAAATCACCACGGTTTCCAGGTGGGACGGCTCATTGTCGTCGGTGTAGGCAAAGGTCACCTGAGTCTTGCCATCCGGGCGGAGGTGATCGACGATTCCTTCCTTACGTACCTGCGTCAGGCGGCGGGACAGGCGGTGCGCCAAGGCGATGGGCAGCGGCATGTACTCTGCGGTCTCATTGGAGGCATAGCCGAACATCAAGCCCTGGTCGCCTGCGCCAGCGGTATCGTTTTCGGCGTCGTAGTCCTCGTCATGGGCGCGGGCTTCAGTGGAGTTGTCTACTCCGGCGCCAATTTCCTGGGACTGCTCGCCGATGGCGATATTCACACCGCAGGTGTTGCCATCAAAGCCGACTTCGGAAGAAGTAAAGCCGATGGACTTAAGGGTGTCACGCACAAGCGCCGGGATTTCTACGTATGCCTCGGTGCGAACCTCGCCCACCACGTGGACCTGGCCGGTGGTTACCAACGTCTCAACGGCCACGCGGGATTCCGGATCCTTTTCCAGCAGGGCATCAAGGATGGCGTCAGAAATGGCGTCACAAATCTTATCGGGATGGCCTTCCGTAACGGACTCGCTGGTAAAAAGACGAGTTGCCACTGCAGCGTTATCAGTCACAAAAACTTCCTTTGTTCTCACTATTGATTCGATGCTGTGGGTTTTCTACGCCCAAGCCTAATACCTCGCAAGCCTAGACCAAGCGGTCTATAGATGCAATTTTAGTTGTCTACCCCTGAAACATTTCATTCACGGCCGAAAGGATCTGAGCGGCGACAACCTGCTTCGAACCATGCTCCACGCGTTGTGGCGCGGAATCCGGACGCAAGATCCACCCCTCATTGGACCTTTGGCCAAAAGTCTTTCCGCGCCCGACCTCATTGGCCATGAGCACGTCGCAGCCCTTACGCGCAAACTTTTCCTGGGCATAGTCCAAGGCGGACTTCTGAGCATCACCAGTTTCGGCGGCGAAGCCCACAATTACGCACTCGGCAGGGATTTCCGAGCGCTCGCGCGCAGCAACGAGCCCTTTGAGCACATCCGGGTTTTCCACCAGATGGAGCGTCGAGAGTGCATCGTCTGCCTGCCCCTTCTTCATCTTTGTTTCGGCGACCTCCGCCGGACGGAAGTCAGAGACTGCAGCGGCCATGATAACCACGTCCGCATCGCGGGCCTCCTCGCGCATGGCGTCCTCCAACTCGCGGGTGGAGACAATGTGCCGCAGTTTCGCACCGCTCGGCACAGGAAGCTGGGCGGTATTACCCGCAACGAGGGTGACCTTGGCCCCCATCTGGGCGGCCCATTCCGCGAGCGCGAATCCCTGCCTGCCGGAAGAGCGATTGCCCAGGTATCGGACCGGATCCAGCTCTTCCTGGGTACCGCCGGCTGATATGACGACCTTCTTGCCTTGCCAGGTGTGCTGCACTCGGTAGCCTGCCAGTTCAGTACGGATAATCTCCGCAATCTGTTCCGGCTCCGGCAAACGACCTGGACCAGAATCCTTGCCGGTAAGGCGGCCGTGGGCGGGCTCGATGACGGTGATACCGCGGCGTCGCAAAGTAGCCACGTTGTCCTGCGTAGCGGGATTATGCCACATCTCAGTGTGCATGGCCGGGGCCACAATAACCGGGCACGTCGCGACCAACACGGTGGCGGTGAGCAAATCGTCTGCCCGGCCTGCAGCCAAGCGCGCGACAAGGTCTGCGGTGGCGGGCGCAATGACCACTGCATCCGCATGCTGTCCTACGTTGACGTGCTGCACCTCATCCACGGCCTCAAACACGCTCGTGGAGACGGGGTGGCCGGATAGAGCCTCAAACGTAGCCGCGCCCACGAAGTTCAGTGCACTTTCCGTGGGGACCACGCGGACGTCATCGCCCGCTTCCTTGAGATTGCGCACGAGGTGGCACGCCTTGTAGGCGGCAATGCCGCCAGCGACGCCAAGAACAATATTGCGAGAGGAATCTTTATCAGTCACACCGCACGATGGTACCTGCCGACATAGACAAAGGCTCCACCCGCCGCAACCAAGAGGTACACCCCAATTCGGGAATGCACTTGCGTGGCGGCGCGTGGAGCCTTCAAGCTATTACACGCTTAGTGCTAGCTACTTGCCTTCCTCGTGGTCAAGCAGGCCAGCATCAATCTCGCGCAATGCGATGGACAAAGGCTTTTCGCCTGGCTCTGGGGTAACCAGCGGGCCTACGAACTCGAAGACACCTTCATCCTGCTCTTGGTAGTAGCTATTGATCTGGCGTGCGCGCTTAGCGGCAAAAATGACCAAAGCGTACTTAGAGGAAACCTTGTCCAAAAGCTCATCGATCGGGGGATCAGTAATACCGATCGGATCATCAAATACTGGTTCCGCCTTTGCGGCTTCAGTGTTAGAAGGGGTGGTCACGTTAGTCACATGCACCTTTACATTGATTGAAGATGGTCAAAAAGGAGGTCTATGCCCGCAGGATATCACTAATGGCAGATACTGCCTCGTCCAGATCCTCGTTCACAACGACGTGGTCGAACTCGTCCTGTGCGGCTAGTTCCTCATGCGCAGTTTGCAACCTACGGTCAATGACGTCTTGCGGCTCGGTACCGCGGCCGGTGAGCCGCTCCACAAGTACCTCCCATGATGGGGGTGCCAAAAAGACCAGGTCTGCCTCCGGCAGCGCTTTCTTAACACTCCGAGCACCCGCGAGGTCAACCTCAACGAGTACCGGCCGGCCAGCGGCCAAAGCTTCCTCTACCGGCTGAGCGGGCGTTCCAGAGCGCTGCAATCCGCCGTGGATATCAGCCCATTCGAGCATCTCCCCGGCATCGATTCGCTGCTGGAAGGTTTCTGGGGTGACGAAGAAGTAGTCGACACCGTCCTGCTCCCCGGGGCGGGGCTGGCGCGTGGTCATAGACACGCTGAAGTACAGCCCCTCGACGTCACTGCGCAGACGCGAAACTACGGTGGATTTTCCCACTGCGGAAGGCCCCGCCAGAACGACGAGGCGCCCGCGTGCAGTTGCGTCAGCCATGGTTGTGACTATTCGCCGTAACCGAAACGCTCGAGGAGAGCACGACGCTGACGCTCACCCAGGCCGCGCAGACGACGGGTCTGAGCAATCTCCAGGTCCTCCATGATTTCCTTAGCCTTGACCTTGCCAACCTTCGGCAGAGCCTCGAGGAGTGCAGAAACCTTGGTCTTGCCGATGATCTCATCGGTCTCGGCCTTTTCGAGCACGTCCTTCAGGTCGGTCTCGCCGCGCTTGAGCGCAGCCTTGAGCTCGGCGCGAGCCTTGCGGGCCTCAGCGGCCTTTGCGAGAGCTTCTTTGCGCTGCTCATCAGTCAACTTTGGAAGGGCCACGGGTTTCCTCCGATTCATTAGATTGATTCTGTTACGTCTAGTACTTGGTACCAGATTACGGTTGCCTAACGCAGTTAATACACCGCGGAAAGTTATTAATAACCTTCGAGCAAACCGACTTCTGGCAATCCTAGCACTACTCATTGAACGGCGACGATTAGCGGGTCCAAAAGCACGCCTATTTTAGCACGTCACCGCACATACCTTAAACAAAGTACCAGGTAAACGGCGCGGCCGATAATCAGCCACGCCGCCCCTATTAGTCCCGAAACTCTGCCGCCACCTGATCAACCACTTTGCGCAGGTCAGCGGCGTCAGGCCCCTGCTCCAGCACTGCTCGGGACACATTGGCGAATCCCAGCGACGGATGAGCAGAAACAATGCCGTGCACCTGCTCTGGACCAGCGCCCTGGGCGCCAACGCCGGGCAGAAGAACCGGACCATTGAGCGCATCGAGGCGCGGCGGGTTGTCCAACGTAGCGCCGACGACTACGCCGACATCGCCAGGCTTGCCAGCCTTGTGCGCTTCGACATTGAACGCGGCGCATTCATCGACGACGCCTTGAGCGATGGTGCTCTCTTCGCCCACCGGGACCGACTGGATGGCACGTGCCTCCGGGTTGGAAGTAGCCGCCAGGACGAATACCCCGCGGCCGGTTTCTTCGGCCTTGGTGAAAACCGGCCCCAGTGCGCCAACGCCTAGATAGGGCGAGACGGTCACGGAGTCTGCGCGCAGCGGCGAACTATCGTCGAGCCACGCATCTGCATAGCCGGCCATGGTGGAGCCAATATCACCGCGCTTGGCATCGGCAACAGTAAGGCACCCCGCGTCCCGCAGGGAAGCCAGGACTTCTTCGAGGACCGCAAAGCCCTGGGAGCCAAAGCGCTCAAAGAAGGCAACCTGTGGCTTTACCAAGGCGGCGGTATCGCTAAAGGCTTCAACGCAGCGCATGCTAAAGGTCCGCAGACCATCAGCGGTGGGCCCCAACCCCCACTTTTCTAAGAGATATGGGTGTGGGTCGATGCCAACGCACAGGCGCCCGCGTTCCTGACCGGCTTCTTCTAGCCGCTCGCCAAATCCTTTAGTGCTGTGGGCCATGCTCAAGCTCCTGGAGTGCGCGTACCTGCAGGTTTCCAATGCGCATCGCTTCGATGCCCTGGACAGCTGCGGTTACGCCTTGCACGGTGGTCACCAGTGGGATTTCCATGTGTACGGCAGCGGCGCGGATATCGTAGCCATCGTGGCGAGCACCGGCAGAACCAGCGGGCGTGTTGAGAATCCAGTCGATCTCGCCATTGAAGATCTTATCCACGATGGACTCTTCGCCGTCCTTGGCCTCAGAGACCTTGGCAGCAACCTCGCACTCGATACCGTTGCGGCGCAGCATCTGCGCCGTACCGGCGGTAGCGACGATGTTGTAGCCCATGTTGGCCAAGCGCTGGATCGGGAAAATCAGGGTGCGCTTGTCGCGGTTGGCCACGGATACGAAGATAGTGCCCTCCGTGGGCGGAACGGCGAAGGCAGCAATTTCGCCCTTGGCGTAGGCCGCACCGAAGTTGGTAGCCAAGCCCATAACCTCACCGGTGGACTTCATCTCTGGCGACAGCAGCGTATCGAGCAGGCTGCCATCGGGGCGGCGGAAGCGGTTGAATGGCAAGACTGCTTCCTTGACGGCAATCGGGTGCTCGAGTGGCAAAGAACCACCGTCATATTCGGAAGGAATCATGCCTTCGGCGCGCAAGTCCGCAATGCTCGAGCCCATCATGACGCGAGAGGCTGCCTTAGCCAGTGGTACGCCGGTGGCCTTGGAGACAAACGGCACGGTACGGGAAGCACGTGGGTTGGCCTCAATGACGTAGAGGATGTCATCCTTCAGGGCGAACTGGACATTCATCAGGCCCTTGACGCCAATGCCCTCAGCGAGCAAACGGGTGGAGGTGCGAACCTTTTCAATGTCCTCTGGTCCAAGGGTCATCGGCGGCAGCGCGCAGGAAGAGTCACCGGAGTGAATGCCAGCCTCCTCAATGTGCTCCATGACGCCACCTAGGTAGACTTCGTTGCCGTCGCACAGAGCATCAACATCAATCTCGATGGCAGAATCCAGGAAGCGGTCCACCAGAACCGGGTGGTCCGGAGACAGCTCGGTGGCACGCTCGATGTAGTCTTCCAGCGCCTTTTCGTCGTAAACGATTTCCATACCGCGGCCGCCCAGCACGTAGGACGGACGAACCAGTACTGGGTAGCCGATGGAGGAAGCAACCTCGCGGGCCTCCGCGAAGGAAGTGGCGGTGCCGTATTCCGGTGCTGCCAATTCTGCCTCATCGAGGACCTTGCCGAATTCGCCGCGGTCCTCGGCGGAATCGATAGCGGCAGGGCTGGTGCCCACGACCGGAACACCTGCCTCCTCCAAGCGGGCAGCAAGGCCCAGCGGAGTCTGGCCACCCAGCTGGACAATCACGCCAGCAACGTCACCAGAAGCGGCCTCCGCGTGGTAAACCTCCATGACGTCCTCGAAGGTCAGCGGCTCGAAGTAGAGACGGTCTGCGGTGTCATAGTCGGTGGAGACGGTCTCCGGGTTGCAGTTGACCATGACGGTCTCGTAGCCCTGCTCCGAAAGCTCAAGGGCCGCGTGAACGCAGGAGTAGTCAAACTCGATACCTTGACCAATGCGGTTAGGGCCGGAGCCCAAAATGATGACCTTACCCTTGGAGCCTTCCGGTGCCGGGCGAACCTCGGTCTCAGCATCCGGGTCAAGCTCATAGGAGCTGTAGTGGTACGGGGTCTGTGCTTCGAATTCGCCGGCACAGGTATCTACGGTCTTGTACACGGGGCGGATACCCATGCGCCAGCGCAGGCTACGTACGCCATCCTCGCCGTTGAATTCGGGGCGAAGGGCGGCAATCTGGGCATCGGAAAGCCCAAAGACCTTGGCCTGGCGCAAAAGCTCCTCGGTGAGCACTGGGGCGTCGATAAGCTCCTGGCGGAAGGCCACCAACGTAGCCAGCTCAGCGATGAACCAGGGATCAACACCGGAGGCCTCATGTACCTCATCTACAGAAGCGCCGAGGCGAAGGGCCAGCTCGATGTCATACATGCGGCCCTCGGTTGGGCGCTCCAGATCCTTGAGCACCGCCTGCAGGTCGGTAGCCCGCTCTCCGGCGAAGTACTGATCCGGCTTGGTCCAGAAACCATTCGGCTTGTTTTCCAAAGAACGCATGACCTTATTGAGGCCCGCGATGTAGTTACGGCCGATGCCCATGGCCTCGCCCACAGACTTCATGGTGGTAGTCAAGGTGTCATCGGCACCCGGGAACTTCTCAAAAGCAAAGCGCGGGGCCTTGACAATGACGTAGTCCAAGGTCGGCTCGAAGGCGGCCTTGGTCTCGCCGGTGATGTCGTTTTGCACCTCGTCCAAGGTGTAGCCGATGGCGAGCTTGGCCGCCAGCTTAGCAATCGGGAAACCGGTGGCCTTGGATGCCAGCGCGGAGGAACGGGACACGCGCGGGTTCATCTCGATGACGATGATGCGGCCGTCATCCGGGTTGACCGCGAACTGGATATTACAGCCGCCAGTATCGACGCCGACCTCGCGGATGATGGCAATGCCCAAGTCACGCATCTTTTGGAACTCACGGTCAGTGAGGGTCAGCGCCGGGGCAACGGTAACGGAATCGCCGGTGTGCACGCCGAGGGCGTCGACGTTTTCGATGGAGGCAACAACTACGACGTTGTCGTCGCCATCGCGCATGAGCTCGAGCTCGTATTCCTTCCAGCCCAGGATGGATTCCTCAATGAGCACGTTGGCCTCAGGGGATGCGGCCAAGCCGCCGCCGGCAATGCGGTCCAAGTCCTCATTATTGAAGGCCAGACCGGAGCCCAAACCACCCATGGTGAAGGACGGGCGGACTACGACAGGCAGGCCAAGCTTGTCGACGGTCTCGTGGACCTCTTCCATGTTGTGGCACACAGCGGAGCGGGCGGACTCACCGCCGATGGAGGCGACGATGTCCTTGAACTTCTGGCGGTCCTCGCCGCGCTCGATGGCGTCAATATCGGCGCCGATGAGCTCAATGCCGTACTTGTCCAAAATTCCTTGGCGGTCAAGTTGAACTGCGGCGTTCAGCGCAGTCTGGCCGCCCAAGGTAGCCAACACAGCGTCGATGGGGTGCCCCTCTTCGCGCTCTTTAACCAGAATCTTTTCGATGTATTCCGGCTCAATGGGTTCGACGTAGGTGTGATCCGCAAACTCGGGGTCGGTCATGATGGTGGCCGGGTTGGAGTTGACCAGCGTTACGCGCAGGCCCTCTTCCTTGAGCACGCGGCACGCCTGGGTGCCGGAGTAATCGAACTCGCAGGCCTGGCCGATGACGATCGGTCCGGAGCCGATGACCAGGACGTGGTTGATGTCGTTGCGCTTTGGCATAGTTATTCTTCCTTTTCCTGGTTGTCTACTTATTTGGGGTGTGGTTAGTCATCAGTTCTTCGAACTGATCGAAAAGCGGGTTGGCATCGTGCGGGCCCGCTGCAGATTCGGGGTGGTACTGCACGGAGTAGGCCATGCCGTTGCGCAGTGCCACGCCCTCTACGGTGTCGTCGTTGAGGCAGACGTGAGTGACCTGCGCGGGGCCGAAGTCGGTGGCGAACTCGGCGTCGTTGCTGTTTAGGTCATAGCCTTCCGGCGCCTTCAGCGCGAAGCCGTGGTTCTGTGAGGTGATGTCGATCTTGCCGGTCACGCTATTGCGCACCGGGACGTTGATGCCACGATGACCGAACTTCATCTTGTAGGTGTCCAGGCCCAGCGCGCGACCCAGGAGCTGGTTGCCAAAGCAGATGCCGAAGAACGGGATCTTGGCCTTGAGCACCTGCTTGATGATGCCCACCATTTCGTCGGCGGTAGCCGGGTCACCCGGACCGTTGGAAACGAAGACGCCATCCGGGTTATAAGACCGCAGCTTGTCAAAGGAGGTATTAGCTGGCACGACGATGGATTCAATTCCGCGCTGAGCAAAGTGGCGCGGGGTCGCGGTCTTAACACCCATGTCGAAGGCAACGACGGTGTACTTCTTCTCCCCTACGGCTTCAACCGTGTACGGCTCATCGGTAGAAACCTCCGCGGCGAGGTCGGCGCCTTCCATAGAGTCCTGGGACTTAACTTCCTTGAGTAGCTCTTCTACTGGGCGTTGAGCATCTTCGCCGGAGAACAGGCCGGCGGCGATGGAGCCGTAGTTGCGCAGGTGGCGTACCAAGGTGCGGGTATCGATGCCGCGAATGCCAATGACACCCTGCTTTTCCATTTCCTCGCTCAAGCTGCGCTCTGCGCGCCAGTTGGATACGCGCTGTGCAAGGTCGCGGATAACGAGGCCAGCAACCCAGATGCGGTTTCCGTGGGACTCGTTGTCCTCATCATTCCAACCGGTATTGCCAATGTGCGGCGCGGCGGATACCACGATCTGGCGGTGGTAGGACGGGTCCGTCATGGTTTCCTGGTAACCGGTCATCGCCGTGGTGAATACGGCCTCGCCCAAGGTGGTGCCGGTGGCGCCAAAGCCATAACCGCGGAAGGTGCGCCCGTCCGCGAGAACGAGGATTGCTGGGGTTCTATCAGTCACGTCGTGGCCTTTCTCTGCCATATAGGTGGTTTCAGTGTGCAAGGTTAGTCTTCTTCGGAGGCTGCCAAGTCAAAAGTGACGGCGCCTCGCAAAATGGTGTGGGTAACGCGGGCACCAAATTCTTCGCCAGCGTACGGGTTGTTTTCGGACTTGGAGGCCAGCGTGGAGGAATCAGAAACCCAGTGGTGGTCTGGGTCCACAATGGTCAAGTTAGCTGGCTCGCCTTCTGCGATGGGACGGCCGTGGCCTGGCAGGCGGGTGATTTCTGCAGGGCGCTCGGACATGACGCGGGCAACAAAGCGCCAATCGGCCAGGCCAGTCTCGACGAAGATTTTGGCGATGACGGCCAAAGAAGATTCCAGGCCCAACATGCCAGGGCGGGCATTTTCAAACTCCACACACTTGTCTTCGGAGCCGTGCGGGGCGTGGTCGGTGGCGACGCAGTCGATGGTGCCATTGAGCAGCGCCTCGCGCAGGGCCTCAGTATCGCGCTGTTCGCGCAGCGGCGGGTTGACGCGAAAGAGGCCATCGTAGGTGCGCAGCTTGTCATCGGTCATCAACAGGTGGTGCGGGGTTACCTCGGCGGTGAGCGGAATATCCTGCTCCTTTGCCCACTTCAGTAGCTCCACGGTGCCCTGGGTCGAGGCGTGGCAGATGTGCACGCGGTTGCCGTAGTCGCGCGCCAGTAAGGCGTCTCGGGCCACGATGGACTCCTCCGCCACGCGCGGCCAACCGCGCAGGCCTAACTTGGCTGCGGTCTCGCCTTCATGGGCGGAAGCACCACCGGTCATGCGGTCATCCTCGGCGTGCTGAGCCAGCAGCACGTCCATGCCCTTGGCGTATTCCAAAGCACGACGCATTAGCTGCGGATCCTGGATGCACTTGCCGTCATCGGAGAACATGCGCACCTTGGCGTCCGAACGAGCCATCATGCCGAACTCTGTAAGGGTCTTGCCTTCCAGGCCCTTGGTAATGGAGCCCACCGGGTGGACGTCGCACAGCGCCAGTGCTTGGGACTTGGCCCATACGGACTCAGCGATGATCGGCTGGTCGGTCACTGGGTTGGTATTAGCCATGGTGAACACTGCAGTGAAACCGCCTTTGGCGGCAGCCTTGGAGCCGGTCTCGATAGTCTCGGTATCCTCTCGACCGGGCTCGCGCAGGTGCACGTGCATATCCACCAGACCTGGCAAGAGCACGTTGCCCTGGCCGCCGATGACCTGTGCATCCTCGGCTTCTGCCGTAGCGCCGACGGTAGCGATGATGCCGTCCTTGACCAATACATCGGTGGGCTCACCTTCGCCGTACAGGCGCACATTCTTAATCACCAGTGGGGATTCCGCCGGCGCGGAAAGGCGACCGGTTTCCGGGTAAGTAGTCATTGTCTCTCCCTAAAGTTGAGTGTGGGTCGCGGTTTTAGATGCCGGCGTTTTCGCCATTGGTCAGCAGGGTAAACAGCACCGCCATGCGGGCGTGCACACCGTTGTGTACCTGCTGTAGGACCGCAGTTTTGTCCAAATCTGCGACGCCATAGTTAATCTCCATGCCGCGCAGCATCGGGCCGGGGTGCATGACGATGGCGTCCTTGTGCATGGCCGCCGCGCGCTCCTTGGATAGGCCAAAGAGGTTGGCGTATTCGCGGTGGGAGGGGAAGAAGCCGCCATTCATGCGCTCTTGCTGCACGCGCAGCATCATGATGACGTCGGCGTCTGCGACTTCCGCATCGAAGTCATACGACACACGCACCGGCCAATTCTCTACCCCAAACGGCATGAGGGTGGCTGGGCCCACGAGGGTTACCTCAGCGCCGAGGGTGGTGAGCAGATCTACGTTGGAGCGCACGACGCGCGAGTGCAGGCAATCGCCCACAATCTTTACCTTCAGGCCGGCAAAGCCTTCCTCACTGTGCAGTCCTAGGCGTTGGCGCATCGTGACGGCGTCGAGAAGCGCCTGCGTTGGGTGCTGGTGCGCACCGTCGCCCGCGTTGATCACCGAAGGACCCTTGCCATTTGGGGCAACCCACTGGGCCAGCTGCTGCGGCGCACCAGAGGAAGGGTGGCGCATGATGATCGCATCGGCGCCAATGGCGGCCAAGGTAAGACCCGTATCCTTCAGAGACTCGCCCTTCTTTACCGAGGAGCTGGAGGCTGACAGATTAATGACGTCCGCGGACATCCACTTGCCGGCCGTTTCAAAGGAAGAGCGGGTGCGGGTGGAGTTTTCATAAAAGAGGGTATAGATGGTCCGGCCCCGCAGGGTCGGCAGCTTCTTTACCTCGCGGCCTTCCAGGGCCTCGCGGAAGCGATCCGCTTCATCCATCAGACCGATAATTTCGCTTCGGTCTAGCTCTGCCATATCGATGAGGTGCTTCATGGCTATGCCTCCCCCGCTTCGGAGCCAGCTCCACTAGTAGTAGCGGCGGCTCGGGTCAATACGACCGCGTCGCGGCCGTCAATCTCGCTGTTGTATACGGTGACATCTTCTTCTCGCGCTGTGGGCAAATTCTTACCCACATAATCGGCGCGGATAGGAACCTCGCGGTGGCCGCGATCTACGAGGACGGCCAGCTGAATGATGTCCGGGCGGCCCACGTCGCTCAACGCGTCCAAGGCGGCGCGGATAGTGCGGCCGGAATACAGCACATCGTCGACCAAAATTACGGTGGCGTTATCAATGCCGCCGGTGGGAATCGTCGTCGGTTGGAGTGCGCGATGCGGTTTATTCAAAAGGTCATCGCGGTAGAGAGTGATATCGAGGGAGCCCCATGGGACTGTAACCCCGGAAAATTCTTCAATCTTGTGCGCTAGGCGCTGTGCAAGTGGCACGCCACCAGAGGGAATGCCAAGCAGGATGACCCGCGGTGCGTCCGCGGAATCGAGCGCCGTTTTTTCAATAATCTGGTGCGCGATGCGTGCAACGGTACGCGAAACATCATCGGAGCTTAAAAGCTCTAGCTTGTTCGCGGTAGCGTCAGTTCCACTCATCGTGACCTCCTTCCCCGCCTCACGGTGCGGTCTTTAAAGGATGCCGGTTGATGGTCTCAAAAATGTCTATGCTGTTAGACACAAATTACTCTAGCACCTTCCCCACCATTTGGGTGAGGTAGAAAAGAAAGAGGCGCATCAAGCAGTGAGCTTTTCCGCCGAACACCTAGTGCCCGCCCCGCGCGAGCAGGTCTGGCAGTGGCATACCTGCCAAGGCGCTTTAACTCGTCTGAACGCGCCCTTTGCCTTCATGAAACCCATCCAGCAGGCCCAGAGCCTCGGCGATGGCACCTCCATCCTCGGCCTTCCGGGCGGCCTGCGCTGGACCGCTCAGCATAAACTTTCCCAGTACCGCGAGGGCTATGAGTTCACCGATGTCTGCGTAAACTCCCCCATTCGCAGATTCGCTAAATGGCAGCACCATCACACCTTTGCGGATCACCCGGACGGCACTCTCATTCGCGATGAAGTCTCTACCCACATCCCTTCGGCGGCGCTGGAATCGGTCTTTGCTTATCGGCAACACCAGCTTATTGAGGATTTTTCCTTTCTCCGGCGGCTTGCCGACGCCTCCTTAAACACCCAACCACTCACCATCGCCATGACCGGCTCGCGGGGCAGCGTAGGCACAGCGCTCACCGCACAACTGCGCACGGCCGGGCACACGGTAATCCAGCTCGTTCGCGGCAAAGCGACCAAGGGGCAGCGTACCTGGCGACCGGAGCACCCCGATCCCAACCTCCTGCGTGGGGTCGACGTCCTCGTCCACCTGGCGGGCGAGCCCATCTTCGGCCGATTCAACGACGCCCACAAAGCCGCGATCCGCGATTCCCGCGTCGGCCCCACCGAGCGCCTAGCGCGACTAGCGGGCACTACGGATTCCGTCCACACCATGGTCTGCGCCTCTGCCGTGGGGTACTACGGATCCGACCGCGGCGATGAGGTTCTCACCGAAGACTCCGCACCGGGCGAGGGCTTCCTGGCAGACGTGGTAGTCGACTGGGAGCGCGCCTGCGAGCCCGCCCGCGCCGCGGGCACCCGCGTGGTCAATATTCGTACCGGCATCGCCATGTCGGGCGGTTCCGGCCTCTTGCCACTGCTACGCGCCCTCTTCTCTACCGGCCTGGGCGGTCCCTTCAGCGACGGTGAGTTCTGGTTCAGCTGGGTTGCCCTCGATGACCTGACGGATGCCTACTTCCGCGCCATCGTGGACGATTCGCTGGAAGGCCCGGTCAATGCGGCCTCTCCCAACCCAGTGCTCAACAAGGACTTCGTCAAAGCCCTTGGCGCAGAGCTACACCGCCCTGCCCTGCTCCCCGTTCCCCCCTTCGGTCCCGCAATCTTGCTGGGCAAGGAGGGTGCTCAAGAGTTGGCCTTGGCCCAACAACGCGTAAGCCCTATGGTTCTACAAAACATCGGGCATGCGTTCCGCTACCCCACGATCGACGCCGCCTTGGCGCATGAATTGGGTGGTGAAAGCTTGCTGTAGGTACGGGCCATTCGAGTACTCCAGCTGACCCGCCGCGCAGCCCACAGCCCAAGGGGGGGACAGAGGAGATGCGCTACACAGGCAACAATTCCGACGCCTCCCCCACCACGCTGACCAGCAGCATATCGCGGGCACGTGAAGCCGCAACGTAGAGCAGCGCGCGCTCGCGCTGGAGCGCCTCATCAGCCTCGGCGGGGGCCAGCCCTTTAAACAGGTAGCGCTGTGGAAAGGCCTCGGCATTAACATCGAGGAGGATAACGTGGGTAAACTCCGAGCCCTCGGCGTTGTGCATGGTCATGACCGCCACCGGGCGCTCCGTGGAGGTACGGCGGCCAGCGCTGACAGCGACATCGTGCTCGCCCAACTGGCGGGCAATTTCTTCACCACGCTGATTGGTGCGGGTGAGCACACCAATTGAGACGTCCTCCTCGCCTTGGGTCCACTCCTTGATATGCGCGGCAAGCACTGCAGCCTCCTCCTTGGAGGTCGAATGCAGCACAATGGGTGCCGGCCCCTAGCGTACCGAGTGATACCCGGTGAGTTCATCTACGTCTTCTTCGGAGTCCACCCATTCGGTGCCCTCCAGAATAAGGTTTACGATGCCAAGGACGTCACCGAGATTAAGGTAGCGAAGAACATCATTGAAATGGAGGGTGAGCGGTTGGACATTGTTTCCGATAAACCAGTCAGTATAAGTAAACCAACAACACGGGCACCCTAGGACTCGTCAATTTTGAAGGCCAAGCTTCAGTGTGACGCCCGTCCACTCCGACATCATCATGCTTAGACGTAGTGTCAACATGGCTAAAATTTCAAACGGACTCGTAACCCAGCGGGGACCTGACTTCTGTTTGGTAGACGCCTTATATCCAGTCCGGTTGGATTGGGAAGGAAACTAATCTCCCACCATGCTTAGGTACCCCGAACTGCTGGAGCCCTCTACGAAAACAATGAGAAGCTCACACTTCAGTCTGCTTCAGCAGAGCTATAACTATCTGATAGTGTCGCATATGAAAATGTTTATCGAACTGAGTTGAAAAGACGGCGACATTAAGAGAAACTCTGAATGAACCGTTAGCCTGGCGACTCACTGGCTCCGCCATCTAAAGCGGTGGCAAAGGATTAAAGTTCGACATCCGTCCGACTGCATCTCTTAGCGACCAGTACCGTTTCCAATCTCGGGCGATGATGTCAGTATTCGTCGACAGCACCCCATCCAACACCGCGATCTCTTTATTCACAATATTGGATAGGTGCCTGCGAGACTTAGCTACCCCCGTCGCCACGATGTCGCCCTCTCCAGCATTCTGCGTGACAAATCGGCACGATTGATTTTTCGCTAACTGGTACATCAGGTGCTCGATTTTTGAGGGACGGGCGGTAAGTCGCATTACATAAGATGTCTCGAAACCTAGCGCCCTCAACGACACCTCAATTCGGGGGCGGAACCAACCACGCGCAGTCAAACGCTCTATTGTCGCCTGAGCAGCAGGAACAGACAAAGAAGTCTGTTTAGCGACAGCACTAGCTGTCGCTCGGCCATTCTTTTGCAGAATTTTAAGGGCTACCACTTCCCGCGGGGTTGGCGGTGTCTCATTGGAAACGTCGAAACCGTCGTACTCAAATTGCCTTACCTCTCGAGCCGGTCGCTCAACTACCTCTTCCCCAACAAGTTCCTGAATGTCAACTCCATCGTTCAATCCGATAACTGGACGCCAAGCCGATGCTTTAGTCGCGCACTGTAAGACAGGCGCTACCTGCATACTGTCGACCCCGGGCCAATCCTGTATTGCGTTGACAGCGTCATAGAGCGCTCCTTCATTCGGGCTATGCAGGGTGGTAAAGATTGGCGCGCTGCCAAAAGTGGATGCTACGTGCTGAGTTTCTGGCAGGTCGACGAGTTTGCTAATGACGGCGTTCGGACTCTGCCCTCGTACACGTATCCAAGCATGCACTGGGTAAGTGGATGAAAACAATCGCCAAGGAATCTCACCGACAAAGCGCACAACATTGCTGTCCACAAGTTTTCTAATCTTGCGAGAGACAGTACTCGCAGAAACATCAGTTTGAGATGCAACCTCCTCCCAGGATGCTCGCGGACTCTGGAACAGAATTTTTAGAAATTCTTTATCCAGTTCAGACAGCATTTCCGACAATGTAAACTCCTCCCCTGGAAAACTGACTTTAATTTCGTGCATTATTGCACTGTTTAGGTGAATTGTCGTGCATAACTGCTTGACCGTGACTTAGGCCTCATATAGCTTTAGTCGAAACTTAGCTCTCGAGATGAGGAGGTCGACGTGACTACGCAAGCCCCCGCCCCATCAGGCGGCGACACAATTCAAGGCAGCAGAGCCATCAACTTTGCTTTCAGGTGCATTAATAAGATTGAGGTCTGGGGCAACAAACTCCCGCACCCTTTCTGGCTATTCGTTGTGCTTTCAGGAGTGCTAGTCGGACTAAGCGCAATACTTGACGCAATAGGGGTGGCAGCGACAAAGCCAGACGACGGCTCAGTTGTCGCTGTTAAAAGTTTGATTTCCCGTGAAGGCATGACAGTAATCGTCGGTGATGTCGTTGAGAACTTTGCATCCTTTCCACCTCTCGCGACAATTCTGACAACAATGCTGGGCATCGTCATCGCTGAAAAGAGCGGGTTGTTTGACACTCTTCTTAAGATCACTGTTACGAAAGTTCCGGCTCGCTTTACCACCTTTGCGCTCTGCTATGCAGGAATGATCGGCCACGTAGCGGGCGACGCAGCTTATGTAACCTTGATCCCCCTAGGCGCTATCGTCTTTCGTGCAATTGGTCGCAGCCCTATCCTTGGCGCGATTATCGCGTTCGTCTCTATTTCTGCAGGATACGACGCTTCTCCATCGCTAACAACTACGGACATCTTGCTGTCTACTATTTCGACCGCAGCTGCCCACACAATCGATCCCGATGCATTCGTAACGCCGACCTCGAACTACTTTTTCGGTCTTGCTTCCTCCGTCCTCATCTCTCTAGTTATCACTCTTGTGGTGGAGCTATTCTTATCCAAGCGCCCTGACCTGCAAGTAGACGAAGACTACGAAGAGGACAGTAAAACACTCGCTGTCACAGACGCTTCTGCTAAAGATGTACGTGCTCTGAAGGCAGCCGGACTTGTAGCGCTGCTTTTCACAATTGCTTTGATCGCGGCACTTTCCTTCGAATCCTCCCCACTAAGAGGTGAAGGCAACGGCATCCTCAATTCGCCTGTGATGACAGGTATGGCCGGAATCATCGGACTGTTCTTCTCACTTGTCGGTGTAACCTATGGTCTTGTCTCCGGAAGCTATAAGAAAGTAGGCGACGTACTCCCCGCAATGGTCGAAGGGTTCCGGTCAATGGCACCGATCTTGGTACTTTTCTTTGCTATTTCGCAGTTCCTTGCATACTTCAAGTGGACTGGTATCGGCCAAGTGATGGCGATTTCCGGCGCGACGTGGTTCAAGGAAATCAATGCTCCGGGCTGGGCAATTCTCCTAGGTATCGCCATTCTGATTTCTGTCATGAATTTGGTTCTCACCAGTGGATCTGCCATGTGGGCCTTGGCGGCACCGGTATTCATTCCGATGCTGATGCTGCTCGGCATTGAACCGGAAACAACCCAGGCAATGTACCGAGTCGCCGACTCCGTGACGAACTGTGTCACTCCTATGAGCCCTTACTTCGTGATGGCACTCGGTTTCATTCAGCAGTACCGCAAGAGCGCCGGGATCGGCACGCTAGCATCGTTCACTCTTCCCCTCGCCGGCATCGTGTGGATCGTATGGATCTCGTTCTTCTTGCTCTGGTATCTGCTCGGCCTACCGTTTGGCTTCTAAGCTATTTCTACTTATCGCAGACCATCGAAAGGATAAACACACTCCATGGAAACCTCTAACCCATCCAAATTCACCACAGCCTCCAAGGACCTCAATCAAATTGTCTCCGATATCCAGGCCCTTGTTGGTCTTGAAACTTATAGCTACGAGAAGGCTTCATTAGCTGAGGGGCTGGCTCTCCTCCGGTCAACCGTTACCGAACGTGTAGGTACACCCGACTTTGAGGAAAGTTTCGATGGCGGCCAGTATGGCGATTGCCTGCACCTTCGCTTTGAGGGCACCTCTGAGCAATCCATCCTTTTCGTAGGGCACTACGACACCGTCTGGCCACAGGGAACCCTCGCGAAATGGGACAAAGCCACAGGTACTGCTCAAGATGGCCGCGAATTTTTGTCCGGCCCGGGCATCTTTGACATGAAAACTGGTCTCGTCCAGGCCATTTGGATTACTAAGTACCTCAAAGAGTCCGGAAGGCCTTTCCCCACGATCCACCTATTTTTCAATGGCGACGAAGAACTGGGGTCCCCGTTCTCCCGGCCATATATCGAAAAAACAGCCCAAGAAGTAGACGCAGCCTTTGTGTTTGAAGCCTCTCACGAGGGACTCATCAAAACTCAGCGTAAAGGTGTCGGCCTAATTAGTCTCGAGGCTGAGGGAATTGAGTCACACGCAGGACTAAACCCAGAGGACGGTGCAAGTGCCATAACGGCCTTGATGGAATACTGCCTAGCAGCTACCCAGCTTGCACGACCAGAAAAAGGAACCACGGTAAACGTAGGTCTCTTTAAAGGTGGCTCTGGTTCTAACGTCGTTGCCGGAAAAGCAAGCGCTGAAATCGACATTCGTATCAGCACTCAAGCCGAACTCGAACGACTCGACAACGAACTCGATAAAATTTCCTGGTCAGACTCAAAAGTCACGGTGAGCGTTAAAAAGGATTGGAATCGTCCACCAATGGAGTTCACTGACGCCAACAGGTCACTCTACGAAAAGGCGCAAGCAACAGCAAAAGAGATCGGCTTCGAGCTCAAGTCCACTTCGGTTGGCGGAGCTAGCGATGCGAACTTCATCTCCGCACTCGGAGTCCCCGTTTTGTGCGGAATCGGAGCTGAAGGCGCCGGCGCTCACGCCCGATACGAATATATGATCCCTCAAGCCATTCCGAAATTCGTCGAGTTGATTACCGGTACCGCTTTCAAAATTTCCTAGCTAAAGCACAACCTCTTTGGCCCACCCGTTGCCGCTGCCCTGAAGCGCACCCCTTCCGGACAGCGGTTCTCTGGTGCAAGCTCGTTCGCTTTCGCGGAAACTATACCGCGCGAACGATAAGTCTCACATCTGAAGCCGGACTGTCGCTTCGAACAGGTTCACCTGTTATTGCACGATGCCGGTGAATGAGTTTTAATCCGAATCTCACTGCCCGCACTTATAATATCTAGCGTGGTTAAACGCATAACTTTGGGTGACGTCGCACGGGCAGCCGGTGTCTCGACAGCTACGGTCAGCATGGCACTGAACGGCAAACCCGGCTCGCGCATTCCTGCGGCGACAGTTGAGAAGGTGAGGAGAGCTGCCCGCGAGTTGGGCTACCGCCCTAATGCTGCGGCGCGTGCGCTGAAGACGGGTAAGACTGGAATGCTTGGGTTCGTCTCGGACGAAGTCACTATTACACGCTTTGCGTCGCCTATGATTTCCGGGATGCTGGAGTTCGCCGAACAGGCGGGCTTGTCAGTGATGATGGCAGAAACCGCGCACAAAGATGTCCAGCTTGATAGCGCGATTGAGAGCTTAGTAAACAGAAACGTTGATGGAATCATCGTCGGGTTGATGGCCTCACGCGAAATCCGCCTTCCAGACGTCGATAAGCCGCTCGTTGTGTGTAATGGTCTCTCCACCAGGTACCCGTCCGTTCTTCCGGATGACTACACCGCTGGTTATGATGCGATCTCTTTTCTAGCGGCGAAGGGTCATCATCGAATCGGGATCATTGGCCGATACCCTTCAGATAGTGAAGTGCAGCCGTCGTGCAGTGTTCAGGACCGTTTCCGAGGCATCGACGATGCGTGTGCTGAATTCGGGCTCGATGTCGTCGCCGAGTTCCCCGGCACCGAATGGGAACCCGAGCTTGGTTACCAAGGTGCACTCGACATTATGGAGCACTATTCCCCCACGGCCATTCTGACGGCTAACGACCGTATTGCTTTCGGCACGTATCAAGCATTTCAGGAACAACAGATCTCAATTCCCCAGGATGTCTCCGTCCTCTCATTCGATGATGAGGACCTTGCCAGCCTGGTGCGACCGGGTCTCACTACACTGCGACTCCCCTATTGGCACATGGGTAGAAAGGCTGCGGAGCTCATTTCCAATACCACTTCCCAGAGCGATCTAGAGCACGTTTCACCCCTTCGCCTCCCCCTGAAAGTGGTTGAACGAGAGAGCGTAACCACAGGTCGCTAAAACGTTTAATCTAAATCACTTCCCTCCCCTCCTTGTGACGCTTATGCTCATGCTTAAAGGATTAAGCACCGCTTGAAGGGAGCGAACCATGAACAGGTTCGGGCAACAATTTGCCAACCCGTCCTACCGATTCGGGTCGGCATCAATCTTTCTATTTTTCGCTGCGTGGGGAATTTGGTGGTCCTTCTACCAAATCTGGCTCACCTCAGAATCTGCCGGGATTGGACTCAATGGTTCCCAAGTAGGAACCGTCTACGCCATCCAAGGCGCTATCACCATGGTTTTGATGGTGGTCTACGGCATGCTTCAGGACAAGCTCGACTTGAAGCGCCCTATCACCATCTTCATCGGTATCGCGGCCACACTCGTCGGCCCATTCGTTGAGTTCATCTACAAGCCGCTGCTCCAGAGCAGCTTCCTCCTTGGCGCAATCGTCGGCTCACTCATCATCGCCGCTGGCTTCGTAGCGGCCGCCGGTCTCCTCGAAGCCTATGTTGAGCGCTTAGCCAACCGTACAAACTTTGAGTACGGCCAGTCCCGCATGTGGGGGTCCTTTGCATACGCCATCGTCGCCCTCGTCGCTGGGCTCTTGTTCCCCATCAACCCGATGCTCAACTTCTGGGTCGGCTCCGCATTCGGTTTGCTCTTCCTTCTAACGCAGCTGTTCTGGCGCCCAGAGGAAGCCACCCAGGAACGTTCCATCGAAGAAGTCGCTGCAACCACACCTCCTGTCGCCGAAATGGTCGGCTTGCTGAAGAATTCGCACGTATGGAAAGTCATCGTCGTTGTCTTCATGTCGTGGACTTTCTACACCATCTTCGACCAGCAGATGTTCCCGGACTTCTACACTTCGCTCTTCAGCAGCCCCGAAGTAGGCCAGCGCGCTTACGGCACCCTCAACTCCATTCAGGTGTTTGTTGAGGCCGCAATGATGGGCCTCATCCCTATCCTGCTACGCAAGCTGGGTGCCCGAAACACCCTGCTGCTCGGTATCGGCGTGATGTTCATCCGTATCCTCCTGTGCGCGGTCTTCACCGGTCCGGTCCTGATTTCCGCGGCCAAAATGCTGCATGCACTGGAAGTTCCGCTGTGCATTCTGGCTATCTTCAAGTACTTCGCCATCCACTTCAACAAGGCACTGTCCGCCACGTTGTACCTGGTTGCCTTCCAGCTCTCCTCGCAGCTCGGCAACGTCATCATGTCCAACCCGCTGGGTTCCCTCCGCGACAACATTGGTTACCGGCCGACCTTCCTGGTCATTGCCGGCTTGGTCCTCGTGGCCGGTACCCTCGCATTCTTCCTCCTCAAGAAGGACACCGAGGAAGTCATTAACCCTGAAGAACTAGAACCCGCACGCCAATAGCATTTCCACAGCTATTGCTCTACCCGCCCTATCTACTACACAGAGAAGGAAAATCTCATGTCAGAACCTATCCAGCTCAGCAATGACCGGTGGTACCCACAGTTCCACATCACAGCACCAAGCGGTTGGATCAACGATCCGAACGGCCTGAGCTTCTTTAAAGGCCGATACCATGCGTTCTTCCAGCATCATCCCTACTCCGCCACGTGGGGCCCGATGCACTGGGGTCATGTCTCCTCCACTGATCTGATTTCTTGGCAACATGAGCCCATCGCACTAGCACCCGGCGAACCAGGCGAGGATGACACCGACGGTGTCTGGTCCGGGTCAGCCGTGGTCCACGATGACACCCTGTATGCGTTTTACACCGGCAATCGCTGGGTCAACAGTGTTGACGACTCTGAAGGCAAGTACCAAACCCAGATGCTGGCTACCTCGACAGATGGCATCCACTTCACCAAACATGGTGCCGTTGTTCCACCGGTTGCTGCCGACGCGCGTGATCCTAAGGTCTTTTGGGTTAAAGACCGCTGGTACATGACTATCGGCGCAAGCATCGATGACCGCGGACACGTACGCTTCTATTCCTCTCCAGATCTCCTTAATTGGACCGAGGAAGGCTCTCTCTTTGAGGATCCAGATTCCACGGTCTTCATGATTGAGTGCCCTGATTTCTTCCCTCTCGGCGATAAATGGGTTCTGCTCTACGGGCCGATGGTGAATAAACCGGTCCGATCCGGCTACGCGCTTCGCAATGGACACAACGCCGGCTACGTTGTGGGCTCCTGGACCCCTGGCGAGAAGTTCGTACCGGAAACCTCCTACCGCCCGCTCGATTGGGGACACCACTTCTACGCCACCCAATCCATGGAGGCACCCGACGGCCGGCGCATTGCCTTCGGCTGGATGGGAGAATTCGCCAATCCCCTTGGCAGTCAGGCCGACGGCTGGTCGGGACAACTGGCGATTCCCCGTGAACTCACTCTTGATGATGATCTCACCCTGGTAAGTACGCCGGCAAGAGAACTCTCGGCTCTCTTCGCATCTCCAACTACTCACAATCGCTCGCTCGGCGCGAACAAGGGATTCGAGGTTTCTGACATTCCTGCTGCCAAGCTATCTGTGAAGGTTGACCTGGATAAAGACGTGCCGCTGCAGGTGCCGACATGCGAACAGGTGGTCTTAAGCTTTACACGCGGTTCTTCATCGGCGACGAAGCTTATGTTCGACACCTTGGCGCGACGCGTTCATCTTGTCCACGGCGACCACAACGACGCCGGGCGCGGTTACCGCTCCGCTCCGTGGACGCCCGGTGAAGACCTCACCATTTACCTCGATAAGGGGTCAATTGAGGCCTTCATTGGGGAGGGAAGAGAAACCCTGTCCTCTCTCGACTTTGAAGGCGAAGGAAACCGAACACTTAGCGTCGAAACGGTTAACGGTCCCGCAGATGTCACGGTCCATATCGCGGCGCTCACGCCCGAAAGAGATTAAGGCTGCTAACACCAGAGTCCATCTGCTGACTCGACGGGATTAAGAGAGGACGAACGGTAGTCAGACCAGGGCCAACGCCGTTCGTCTTCTTCCTTTCACGGCCTAACATGCGATTCACAGACACTGGGGATCATGGTCGACGGCAGCTAAATGACCTCCTCGATTTCCACAACGGGGTGGAGTGTTAGAAAGTAGAGTTGATGACTACTTCCAAGCACCACGCAAATGGCACCGGCGATAGTGGGCAGGGTCGGCGCGGATAAGCAGTGCAGCCACCAAGTCCGACGGCACCGCCTAGAGTTAGGTCCTCGCGCTGTTTGCGACAGCCATGGGTGCCGGCATCCTGTCCCTGCCTCTACAGGCGCTCATCTGAAAGCGCCAACTTCACCGCAGACAGCTGATAATCCAGCGGGTCCGCCAGCATCTGCGTGGCCACCTCCAGCTGCTTTTGGTATAGCGGCACCGGCGTGCGGCGCAGCGTCGACTCCAACCACAAGCGAGTATGCCGAAAGTGCGAAGACTCATCCAGGGTCACCGTGACATTGGCCGGGTCGAAGACCGTAATGTCATCGAGCGCCGTGAAGAAGGTAGCGGTGGTATCTCGCACGTAATCACTCACACCACGGGCACGAATGCGTAAACCATCAGTGGTACGGGTGACATTACTGACCAGTCAGTGCTCATCACGGCACTCGATGGTCACGCCGGGGGCGAGCTGAGAAAAATCGGAGGGACTCATGAATTCTAAGGTAGCAGCGGGGTCGGACGTGAACGGGGATTTGCGAGACTCAGGAGTTCGAACGAGGCAGGACGAACTATCTGCTTATTCAAGAGTTAGCCTCAGACCTCCAGCCACAACGTCAGAAAGCGGCACCGAGAGCCCTGACTCTGTTATTTTTGGATCCAAGAGAGATACCGCCTAGGTAGGAGCGGGCGCTAAAACAATGAACTTTCCACACGGGAGAAGCTTTATACCTCTTCGTTAGATGCGCGTTGAGGAAAATGTTGGCTAGTTCCACGGACTCGACCCCTCCGTATTCTGGTTGGTTATCGCTGGGGAATTAAATACAGCTAGCTTTGATCAATCGAGGAATGTCGAAAAGGCGAAAAAAGTCAGAATCTAGCTAGGCATTTCAGCTCATTATAAATTTCCAAGACGCAACTGTTGCCGAGTCTCTCACTCCCCGACTCCAAGCTCGCAACGGAGGCGAATAATGAGCAGCCACGAATAGTTTGCCTCCAACGAGTGCGCAAAATCATACTGCTTTATTCCATATCACCTCCTCCAACCCATTATCAAGCCGCTAAGATCGAGCTATAACTACCGCAGAGGAGGATCTAATGGCTTGGATTCTAGTTGCTGAGCTCGCGGTAATGCTGGCGTGCATTTGGCTAGGCTCGCGGCACGGCGGCATTGCCCTAGGCTTTTGGGGAGGAATCGGGCTCCTTATTCTTTCATTCATATTTCGGGAAACCCCCGCGAAACCGCCTGTCGACGTAATGCTAATCATTCTGGCCGTCACATGCGCAACTGCAACTATGCAGGCCGCTGGCGGAATCGCCTTTTTTGTGCGAATGGCCGAAAAAATCATCAAACGCTACCCAGAGCGAATTACATTCATCGCTCCTCTGGTAGCTTATATTTTCACATTCGCTGCAGGCACAGGTCACATCCTTTACCCCCTGTTGCCGGTAATCCACGACACAGCTCTCCGCAATGGAATACGACCCGAACGCCCGATTTCCGTCAGCGTTGTGGCTAGTTTGCAAGGCATAACCGCTTCACCCGTCTCGGCAGCAATGGCCGCATTTATCGTGGTAGTGGAAGCGTCAGGGTATTCCCTTCCCAAGATTATGCTTATCGCAGTACCCTCGACTCTCGTAGGTGTCTTGGTCGCCTCGCTCGTGATGTTGCGTTACGGCAAAGAGCTCGAAGACGATCCCGAGTTTCAACGTCGTGTCGCCGCTGGTGAAGTCGAAGATATCCCCCTCTTAGTTAAGGCCCAGCGGAAAGCAAAACGGGACAATATTTCAGTCGAAGACGCAAAGAATCGGCTCGCCCCAACAGGAGCTAGAACTGAGAGCGCAACCGACATCAGCGAGGGAGCGTCGGCCAGTGTAGGTGCCGATGGACGACTGGAAGAAGACATTACAGCGGAAAGCAACGGTGCAAAGCCAGGTGCCCCAAGAATCACGGCAGCGATTTTCTTAGCAACAGTCGTACTTGTGGTTATATTTGGAGCAGTCCCAAGCTTACGTCCTCCCGGAGAGGACGGCGAACCCCTGAGCATCGCTATTCTTCTACAGATTCTTATGCTTTCGGCCGCTGCAATAATGGTGGCGGTTACGAACGTCAAGGTCGGGGCGATCGCAACGTCGTCGATAGCAAAAACGGGGCTAATCGCCATCGTGGGCATCTTCGGTCTAGCCTGGCTGGGCCTAACTGTGATCCAAGCCAACGAAGAACTTATCGTGGGCGGACTTGAGGGAATGGTAACT
Organism: Corynebacterium sp. CTNIH16; assembly: GCF_032821655.1. Classification (NCBI taxonomy): domain Bacteria; kingdom Bacillati; phylum Actinomycetota; class Actinomycetes; order Mycobacteriales; family Corynebacteriaceae; genus Corynebacterium; species Corynebacterium sp. CTNIH16. The sequence goes on from NZ_JAVBIG010000007.1 coordinate 99,682, forward strand.
AAATATCCGTGGATGTTTGCGGTAGCCCTGTTTGCTTGCTCAATCGTCCTGTTCTCTCAGGCTTCAACCACTCGAACTCTGATGCCACTGGGGCTTTCCCTTGGCTTGGGACCTGCAATGCTAACTGGAATGTGGCCCGCTGTGAACGGCGCCTTCTTCCTCCCCACGTACGGAACCATTGTTGCAGCGATGAACTTCGACCGTACTGGCACCACCCGCATCGGAAAATTTGTCTTCAACCACTCTTTCATGCTCCCCGGTCTTGTGGCTATAGCCGCGGCTGTGGCAACGGGCATGACTCTCGCCACCATCATTGGTTAATAGAAAGGAATTCATCATGTGTAAGACACACGAACCAACGGCGCCAAACCCTGCGTTTACTCAGCATCTAGCTAACGAGACGCAGACAGCAAAAGAAACCATGCGCTATCATGCCCCGACAGCAACAGGCGCTCCGGACGATCTTTCCCAACGATTGGAAGAACTCGTCGATGCCCACTCTAAGACAATCGTAGGATTGTCCCAGTACCTCCATGCAAACCCAGAGACAGCGTTTGAAGAGCACGGCTCGGTAAAGCGAATTACCGAAATTTTAAAGGACCATGACCTCGACGCCAAAGTTGGAGTATACGGAGTAGATACCGCGTTTGAATCCCACCTCACCAATGGCGAGGGACCGACTATTGCTATTTTGTCGGAGTATGACGCTCTACCGGAAATTGGTCATGCATGTGGCCACAATGTAATGGCGGCTACTGGGCTCGGAGCGTATCTAGCCCTAGCCGATCTGCTCCGGGAAAACCCCTCCGCTTTCGAAGGCACTGTGAAATACATCGGTACACCGGCAGAAGAAGGCTCATCTGGTAAAGAAGTTATGGCTCGGGGAGGAGCTTTCAAACCGGAAGATATGGATGCATGCATTATGGTCCATTCCTACGGCTACGATTTAGCCGACCAAGTTTGGCTAGGCAGGCGCGTTCTTCGAGTTACATTCCAAGGAGTTGCTGCGCATGCATCGTCACAGCCGTTTATGGGGCGCAATGCTCTTGATGCAGCGGCCCTGACTTATCAAGGGCTCGCCGTGCTCCGACAGCAGATCCCGCCTTCAGATCGTATTCACGCGATCATCACTAAAGGTGGTACTCGCCAGTCCATTATCACCGAAGAGGCCGAAATGACATTTTATGTCCGCTCAAAGTATCCAGATACTTTGAAGGACTTGTCTAGAAGGGTCGAAAATGTCGTCCGGGGTGCGGCTACCATGACCGACTGCGGCGTCGAAATAGAATGGGACTATAGCCCTGCAACACTGGGAGTTCGAACCAATGATCAACTAACGTCTCGGTGGGTAGAAGCTCAGCGTCGCCGCGGACGCGAACCGCTACCGCGCGGAGTAGTCTCCGAAATTCTTGCGGCATCGACTGACTTTGGAAATGTATCGTACCGCGTCCCTGGAATCCACCCGCTCATCAAGGTCGCCAACGAAGATCAGGCCCTTCATACACGCGAATTTGCTGAATCGGCAGGAACCAAGAAGGGCGACCGAGGCGCTGTAGATGGCGCATACGGTTTAGCCCAAGTCGCTTTGGACTTCCTAACCGACGAAGCGCTGCGAAAGGCAGTAAAGGATGAATTCGAGGCCGAAGGTGGTTCCATCGATGTCGAACATTACTTTGACTAAGGCGTAGTAACTAACGGTTGGTCAACACTTCGGTGTTCGCCAACCGTTTGCGCAATTCGTTCATTTATTGAAATCCAGGATTCACCACAGGGATCTGGCCCCAACTTTACGTTTCAGTACCAATGAATGCCGAGGTTGGCACGATTTTCGCCAGCCAACTGGAGGCCCGCACCTACGAGTATCACCCTGAAATTTGCCGTAAAAAGTACGGAAGAAAACCGCGGAACTTGCACAGGCGAGGTAAAAAATTTGGCAAGAATGATCTGGGTTAGTGTGTGGTATCGACGGGAGACACCAAAACCATTTTGTTTCACCCCCGTGCGCAATATTGAGGACTGTGAAGAAGCGCTCGAGAGCCACGCTCCGCATGTCAATTGCACGACCAAGTTTCGCAAAGAGACTGCTGCAATTGCTAGTTGGCGCAAGTGTTACCAACGGTTATCAATCAACAGTCCATCATTAGGGCCTGGCCCCCGGAAAGTAGCCACGTCGGGGGTTAGCTATGCTGCTTGAGTCAGTGTAGCTGATGTGAGTGCTTCGAAGTCATCGGGGGCTAGAAGGTTGCACCAGGAGTGCCGCCTGCGCTTGTTGTAGCGCATGCACCACCGGAAGATTTCCTGGCGGCAGCTGATTGGACTTTCGAAGACTTTCCGATCACGCAGGACTTCACGCGTGAGAGTGGCGTTAAAGGATTTTGCTAGGGCGTTATCGGCACTCGTTCCCACTGCTCCCATGGATTGGCGCACACCAAGCTGGGCTCAGTGGTCCCTAAATGCCTGTGAGGTGTACACGCTGCCGTGATCGGGATGGAAAATTGCCCTTTTAAGGCTTCCGCGGACCTTTCTGGCATGAGACAAAGCTCCGATAACCAGCGATACCCGCATGTGATCCGCGAGTGCATGACCGACAAGTTTGCGCGAGTAGGCGTCGATGACCGTGGCAAGGTACATGTTCTTGCCGCCCTTGCAGGGCAAGTAGGTGATGTCGCCTACATAGATGTGGTTCGGCCTGTCAGCGGTGAATTTGCGGCCTACTAAATCTGGCATGACTCGGTGACCAGGCTTACGCTTGGTGGCGATGCGTCGACGCCGTTTCGTAAAACCTTTGAAGCCCTCTGGATTTCATGATGCGTGCGACCTTCTTGTGATTGATCGGGCCAAAGCTCGTATCGGCTTTAAGGCTTGCAGCGATGCGCTTAGCCCCGTAAAGACCATGCTCATCATCAAAGATGGTTGTAATCCTTGCACCAATAACGGAATCAGAATACATTTTTAAGCTGAGCTTTTCACGGGTCTGGGCCTATTTATAAAACGAGGAACGATTCAGCTTTAAAGCGTGGCACATCCGTGTGAGCCGAGTATTCGGTTCTGGGTCATAGACAAACTGGAAGCGGACCACCAGTGAGTCTCTTTAACCGAAGTATTTCGCGGCCTTGCGCAGGATGTCGCGTTCTTCGCGCAGTTTTGCGTTTTCTTTTGTCTCACTGGCGGATCCGTTCGGAATCATTCGCCATTTAGACTTTATCCTGCGCGGTTTTAATGCGGGCACGCTTTCCGGTGCCGTACTTCTTGACCCAAGAATGCAGCGAGGCACGGTTGATACCGAGCTCTGCTGATGCTGAGTTCAGCGAGAGGTCCTCATTGTTTTCATAGAGAGCCACGGCATCGCGTTTGAACTGTTCGGAGTACCTGACATGATGATCGATTACCTTTCTTCCCGGCCGGACTGGGCTGTATATCAGGTGTCCACCAAACAGGGGTCAGGCCCGTCCTTAGCTCGACAGTCTACTAACACGCATGTGCACCACTGGACTTGCAGAATGGGAAACTACAACCCGTCCTAATCGGCCGGTGGCCACGTCGAGCTGTGAGCCGAGTTATGGCCAAGACCCGCGACATTCCTGGACGGGCGGAAAGCATCAGTTCAGTTAGGTAAACTAGCAAAGGTTGACCTTTATCCCCGATTAGTACATGGATTGAGACTACTTAAGTGTCTGAAGAACCAACCCTGTATCCCGATACGCCGGTAGAGCCCGTAACTCTCGAGCGCATCGGCGAGATCTTTGCGTCTGAGAACCTGGAATATCGCCTCGAAGAGCAGGCAGTGAGCGATGAAGAAACCGTGCAGATCCTGCGCACTGGTTTCTCCAACGTCGCCATCGCCATGCAGGTGCGCGATGATGTGCTCGTGGCGGATTCTGTCTGGCGCGGCAACGTGCCTTCTTCTGAGGGCCCAAGCCTGCTGATGGTGCTCAACCAGTGGAACCAGCAGCACTTCGCGCCGACCCTGCGCTTCTTTGAGTCTGCCGAGAATAACCTCGCCGTCTCCGGCGTGCGCGAGATCAACATTGCCCACGGTTTGTCCCGCAACCAGATCGGCGCCTTCGTGATGTCCACGCTGGATTCTATGCTGCAGTCCTTCGCCTTCGTGGAAGAACACTACCCACAGCTCGTGACTTGGGAGGAGCACAACCATGACTAACGCCTCTACCGAAAACAATCTGCCGGAGATCACCCTTGACCGCGTTGTCGAGGCCATGCGCAGCTTCGATATCGAATTGACCAAGATGGACAGCGATATTGAGGCAGCTACCGCCAACCTCAATGGCCTGCCCACTATGTTCGCGGTCCTTGATTCCGTAGTTATCGTCCGTTGCGATGTGCCTACCGACGCCGCCTATTCCAAGGCTGACGCCGGCCTCTTTCTCGCGGCTAACCAGATCAACTCCGTCGCCTTCGGCGCCCGCGCAGTTATCTCGGAGCACGATGACATGCTCGTGGTGCGCACCGAGCGCGATATCCCTGCCGCTGCCGGCATGACCGATGAGCAGCTGCAGGCAGCCTTGAAATCTGCAGTAGACGGCGTAATCCGTGGACAGGACGCCATGGTCTCTGCTGCGGAAGAAATGGCCAAGCTTGGCTCCGAAACTGCTGGCAAGGCCGGCGCGGAAGGCAATAACTCCGGTGCTGGAGATGTCACGAGTTAACTAACGCCGCCTAAGAAGCAAGCTCCCTTAGCCTTCCATTCCTCATGCGGGATTGGGCGGCAGAAAGGGAGCTTTTCTTGTGGACATTCACTCGGCGTCGAGAATGCGCTGGCGTTCCTGCTCAGGATCAAAATCCGGTGCAGGCCAAGAAAGCTCTAGGTGGCGCAACGCGTCCACGATGAGGAATTTCAACGCCATGCGGGCGTATTTCTTATTGTCCGTGGGGAGGACATACCACGGTGCCCAGATTTCATCTGTTCGGCGAATGGCATCTTCATAAGCAGCCATGTACTCGTCCCAATATCCGCGCTCCTCAATATCGGATGGATCGTATTTCCAATATTTGTCCTCGCGTTCGGTGCGCTCCAGGAGGTTTTCTTTTTGGAACTGCGGAGAGATATGCAGAAATATCTTTAAAATCTTAACGTTGCGGCCGGCAAGTTCCTGCTCATAGTCCCGTATGGCTGCAATACGGCGGTCCACTTCGTCTTCGTCTACCCATTTATGTACCCGCTGGATGAGCACATCTTCATAATGGGAGCGGTCGAACGCCACAATCTGGCCCGGCAGGGGATCATGTTTGCGAATGCGCCACAAAAAGTCGTGCGCCAATTCCTCGTCCGTCGGTTTGCCAAAGCCCACAGTTTTGGTGCCTTGCGGGTCAAAGACCGAAAAGACATTACGGATGGCGCCGCCCTTGCCGGAGGTATCCATCCCTTGCAAAACCACCAATAAAGACGGCGCGCCATCTTCATGCGCGCGACCATTAGCAAAAAGACGCTCTTGGAGCTCATAAAGCTCTTCGTCGTATCGTGCAAAGCGAGCAGCAAGATCGGCCTTAGAGCCACTAAAACCTGGCGTAGCGGCATGGTCTACATCAGCGAGGCGGAAGTTCTTCCCTGCTCTCAGGCCCAGCGCATCATGAATCTTGAATTTGCCCATGCCTGCCATGGTACAAAAATACCGCCCGCCGCCAGCCTGGTGTTTCTACCAAGCCGACCGCAGGCGGAAAATTGGCTCACGATAAAAGGGCGCGAGTACTACTCGACGGTGCTACTCGGCCGAGTCTTCCGCAGATTCAGAATCCACATCAGTCGCGGTTGCGTTGCTCGCAGTCTCTGCCGATTCGGCTGGTGGAACGGCATCCGTCGTGTCCTTAGCCGCAGCAGCATCGTGTTCCTTTTCCTCCAGGCCCTGGTGCTCTGCAGACATCGGGCTTTCGGCGGAGCGGGACTGCGCCACATCGTCCAATACCGCGTGGATATACGGTGCTGCCTGCTCATTGGAGTACTGAGAGGCGATTTCTACGCCTTCTACTACAGCGGTGGCGGTAGGAATATCGGGATTGAAAAGTAGCTCCCATACCGAAACGCGCAGGATCGCGCGGTCAACGGCCGGAATGCGGTGCAGTTCCCAGTCCTCCGCAAGGAAGCGAGAGATGGTGTCATCGATGGCATCCAGCTCTTCAGCGACGCCCTTGATAATCACCTGCGTGTATTCGGCCACGGGCGCTACCGCATTGCGATCCTCACGTGCCAAGGCGATGCGATCCTCCACGATGGCGACGGGATCAACGTCCCTGTTTTCTGCTTCGTAGAGGATATCGGCAGCACGACGACGTGCACGGTACCGCGCGGTATGCCGCTTGTAGTTGATATCGCGCTTAGGGGTGTTATCAGACACAGTCAGATGCCCTAGTTGTTAACGCGGGAGAGGTACTCGCCGGTACGGGTATCAATCTTGAGAACGTTGCCGATCTCGATGAACAGCGGAACCTGGATTTCAGCACCGGTTTCCAGGGTGGCGGGCTTGGTGCCGCCGGAAGAACGGTCACCCTGCAGGCCAGGTTCGGTGTGCTCTACCTTGAGGTCTACGGAGATAGGCAGTTCTGCAAAGAGTGCCTCATCCTCGTAGAAGGAAACCTGAACGCGCATGTTCTCCAGCAGGAAGCGAGCGGCATCGCCGAACTTCTCCGGCGGGAGCTCGAACTGCTCGAAGGTCTTTTCATCCATAACAACGTAGCTGCTGCCATCGTTGTACAGGTAGGTCATATCGCGGCGGTCCACGGTAGCGGTCTCTACCTTCACGCCAGAATTCCAAGTCTTGTCCACGGTCTTACCGGAGACAACATCCTTGAGCTTGGTACGCACGAAGGCTGGGCCCTTACCCGGCTTCACGTGCTGGAACTCAACGATCTGCATCAATTTGTTGTCGATCTTCAGAACGAGGCCGTTCTTGAAATCAGTAGTATCAGCCATTGCGGTTAAACTCCCGAAAATTGTGGACTAAAGGTTGAAAACAATGTTTAAGCCTACCGGACAACTGCCCCATGGGGTATTACCGGTCCCCCATTTCTGCCCCACAGTATTCTGCGGAGTGGCTTTTGGGGCCTTTCGCCTGCCCAAGGTGGATTGACGCGCGGGCAATCAAAGGTTTTTATCCAGCAATAACTCGCTGTACGATAAGATTTTGCTTTATTGATTTTTCACATATCTACCAAGGATTTTTGCGATGCCTCTCAAGAAGCTTTACGCCGCGGCTACCGCTACTGGCGCAGCCGTAGCAGCACTCTCCGCCCCGCAGGCCATGGCGGCAGACGCGCAGACTGTGATGTTCGGCGATTCTGTCTTTGCCAACCCAACCTATGGCCAAATTGGCACCACCTCGAGCCTGTCCCCTTCGGCAAGCACTACGCTCTCTTCTGCCACCCACGGCATCGAAGACGCTCCTGGCGCGCCGTCCCCACAGGGTTGCCCGCAGGGTCAGAGTAATGTCGGCCGCGAATTAGGGCGCGTTTCAGGTCAGCACGTAGCCAACTACGCATGCTCTGCGGCGAAGGCCGCCGGCCGCTCACACCGCAAGGACTTCCAGGAACAGATCAACGGAGCCATTGCCAATGATGATCTCAATGGCGAAACGAAAAACGTTTTGATTCAGTTCGGCGCCAATGATTTCCAGGAAATCGTGCGCCCATCTCTTTCTTCTTCCAACCCCTACTACGACGGAATGAAGCATTCGATCCAGCGGATTCGCCACGCCGCCCCGAATGCCCGCATCACCGTTGTAGGCTATCCCGCTATCTCCGCCCGCAATGGCGCGGTATGCCCGCTGCGCACCTCCGCACCGGGTTCCTCTGAAGCCGGGTTCAACATGGACTACGCGGGCCTGGTTCGCACCGGTGAGGACCAGGTCAATAGCGCCATGTATAAGGCAGCACGCGCAAACGGCGTGCAGTACTACGACCTACGCGCCGATTCCATTGATCACGGCATGTGCGCGCCGGATAGCACCCGCTGGATTTCCGGCAAGTGGGAGTACTCCGTACCGCACAACCTCTTTAACCACCTCACGCACCTGGGCAACCAGAATGTCGCCCAGCTGCTCAATTCCAAGGTGCTGGCCCACTAGGCCGGCACTTCGGTGAACTCCTTCGTCGCGGCAGTGATGATCTTCGGCGCACCATCTGTGATGATGAGGGTATCTTCGATGCGCACGCCTCCCTTGCCCGGCACGTAGATGCCGGGCTCAATGGTCAAGGTCATACCGGCAGCGAGTTCACCCTTGCCGGTCTGAGCCGCGAACGGGGCCTCGTGGACGTCAAGGCCCACGCCGTGGCCCGTCGAGTGCACAAAGTACTCGCCGTAGCCGGCGGCGGAGATGACGTCGCGGCAGGCGGCGTCGACGTCGGCAAGCTTAGCGCCCGGCACCGACGCTGCCACGCCCGCCTTTTGAGCACGAAGCACCACGTCATAGATTTCCTTGGCAAAGTCATTCGC
>NZ_JAVBIG010000008.1:0-107806 GCF_032821655.1 Corynebacterium sp. CTNIH16
CCACACCGAGGATTTCCCGTCGGGGGCTAGATATATGCTTCCGGAGCATATACTTTCCGGAAACCTACAGGTCAATCCGTGAAAATCCGCGATTCCGGACACACTTTTTGACCCTTAACCCTCAATTTTTAAGCGCTGCGGTGGAAGTACTGCTTATACACAAGTGCATTAAGCCCGAATACGGCCGAGTAAGAGAACCAAGCGGGGATCCTTGAGGCCATCGGACGGCAGTGTTGAGGAGAATCCTGGATTAGTTTGTCGTGGATTTTTCGTGTCTCCACCAGGCCGGCGACTTTGGTGGTCTGCGCAATGTTGTCTGACGATACTGCCCTGCCAGGTTCATGAGTTGCTAACGCAGGTTTAAAGAATGCCTTGTACATCTCGGCTTCCGGCCTATTTTTCCAGTTGAAGCCGGAAGCCCATGTACCTTGGTACGCCCTGCTGCCTTGCATGAGGCAGCGGTTTCGTGCGGCTAAACACCGGCGCGAGTGGCTGTGCCATGTCCACAACTCTAGACCGGCTTCTAGATGTGTAGAGCGCCCCGAGCGCGTTAAATGTTCCTAGTAAACCGCAGACTGGCGCGGGTGTCTCCAAAGCTTGCTCGAAGGGTCCGGAAGGTGCTGTAAGCGTGTCTGAGGCCAAGCTCTAACTCTAGATACTCCCTCGAGCTTCTAAGCCTGCTTAACCGCCGTAACGCCGTCCCACGTGAACGTCTACGCCGCCGAAGAGGCTATAGCAATTGACGTTGATCTCTGGTGCGTCCACTGGCAGGTCATTCGGATGAATGGCGCCGTTTTCTACCTTGAGGTCATGCCCGCCAAAAAGGCCTACACCGCTGACGTGGACGCGGAAGCCTTCGGGGATATAGACATCCACGCCACCAAAGACGCCCACCGCCTCGATGGTGGTGGTACGACTGTGCAGGGCAACGCCCGTGAGATCAATGTCTACGCCGCCGAAAAAGCCTAGGGCCGTCAGGGAACGAGATACTGCCCCACCGCTGACAGTGGACCCGCCGAAAATCCCTACAGCAAGGGAGCGCGTCTCCTGCACGCTCGGCTGCACCTGGCGGATGGCCTGCTCCACCTTGGCGATGGCTTTGGATTCTTGCTGGCCCGCATAGGCCTTTGCGATTTTTCGTTCTTGCCCAAAAAGGAGAACTTCTGGGTCCTCTACAAGGTCAGCCAGCGGCTCGATAAGCTCAGCGCGAGTCGTTGCATTTACGCAGGCGGCCGAACGCTTTTCAAAATCATCGAGGTCAATCTGCCCTGCCGAAAGCGCATCCCCTAAGATGTCTGCAGCTTTCGTGCGTTCTCGGTGGTTACAGCGGATATCCAGCGGTTTCATATCTTTAATATATCCGCTTTCTCCGGCAGGCGCGCGAGTTATTCCTTGTCTTGGGGGCCCTTAGAGGAGTCGACCTCCGGCAGAAAATCTTCTACACGCTCGCCTACCCCGGTCAACTCCGCGATGGCCGCAACAGCACGCTGGGCTCCCTTGCCGTCGCCGTAGGGGTTAACGGCGTTGGCCATGGCTTGGAAAGCGGCGTCGTCGGAAAGCAAAAGCTTAGCCTCGGCCACGATGAGCTCACGGTTGGTACCCACCAGCTTGACGGTGCCGGCGACAACGGCCTCGGGGCGCTCGGTGTTTTGGCGCATAACCAGAACCGGTTTGCCCAGCGCGGGAGCTTCTTCCTGGACTCCGCCGGAATCGGTCAAGATGATGGTCGCGCGGTTTTGCAGCTGGGTGAACTGGTCATAAGGCAGCGGATCCGTGATGATGATATTTGGCAGGTGCTCTACCTCCGGCAGGACCGCCTGGCGCACCTTGGGGTTGAGGTGCAGCGGCAGTGCGAAGTTAATCTCTGGATAGGCTTCTGCCAGGTCCTTAACTGCCCCACCAATTTCCTGCATCGCCTCAAGGTTCTCGCGGCGGTGGGTCGTAACCACCACGAGGCGCTTATCGGAGTCTGCGGCTTCCTGCAGGGCAGGGTCTGCGAACTTCGTGTCCCACGATGCTGCTTCCAGCAGAGCGTCGATGACGGTATTACCGGTGACCACAATGTCCTTGGAGCGCACATTCTCGCGACGCAGGTTTTCCATCGATCCAGCAGTAGGAGCCAAGTGCAGCTCGGCTACCTGGCCGATGAGCTTACGGTTAGCCTCTTCTGGGAACGGCGAGTGGATATCGCCGGTACGCAGGCCCGCCTCCAGGTGCACAATCTTTACGCCGCGATGGAAGCCGGCGAGCGCTGCGGCCATGGCGGTAGAGGTATCACCCTGAGAGATAATGACATCCGGCTGTTCTTCTTCAATGATGGAATCCAGACCCGCAATCGCGCGGGACACAATCTCATTGAGCCCCTGGCCCGGCTTCATCAGGCCCAGATCGTGCTTCGGGGTGATGCCAAACATGAAATTGACCTGCTCCAGCATTTCCTTGTGCTGACCGGTGGAAACCGGAATGGAATCAAAGCGCTCATCATTATCCAGCGCCTTGATCACAGGGGCAACCTTGATAGCCTCCGGGCGGGTGCCGTAGATGGTCATTACCTTGGGCTTAGTCATTACTCATTTCCTTTTGGTTGATGGGGATACTTCTTTATTGAACCATGTGCGGGAGACTTGTACCCCCACTCAAGTTTTAGGGCTGCTTAGGTTTTAGAACCTGCTAGCCGCTGACGCTCACGCCGCCGTCTGGGGCGGTGGTCACCTTGGCCGCCATGGCGCGGGCTAAATCGAGGCGTTGCCACGAGCCTCCCTCTGCCTGCCAATCCAATGGATTGCCGGCTGGGCGCGCGGTCTGGCGGAGGACCTCGGCACGCTGATCCCAGGTTAGTTCTGGGTGGGACGCTGCTAGCAGCACTGGAGCGGCCTGCGGGACGACCATCGGGGCGTCGGTGCGGTAGCGCGGGGCAAAGTCATAGTCCATGAATGTGGAGTACTGTTCCACCGCATCGGCGGTGGACCGATAGTCGGTCCCCTCTTCCCTATCCTGGGCCACCAATTCTTCTACCGTCTTGCCGGTGCGCCACTTAATTTCTTGGCGCACTTCCATCGAGGCTTCCCATAGGGCATGGCGCATGCGCTTATCGTTGAGGCGATCGGCCGCAGCAGCCTGGCCAGTCATGCGGCCGCCGATGACATCCAGTGGGTAATGCACACCGAGGACCACCCGGTGGTTGCCGGCCTCAGCGCCGCGCAGCATGAGCTGTGGGCCTACCTCCGGCAGCATGAAGGACATCAGCGTGGTAATCCAGGTCGCCTGATTGGTATGACCCGAGGGGAACGCCGGCGAAGTGGGATAAAGATCCTTGGAACCATCGTCGTAGCGCTTAATCGCCTGCGGCGCGCGCTGGTACGGGCGCGGATAGTTAAAGTAGTACTTCTCTGACATGGTGGAATTGGCTAGCCCACCCGCACGGGCGGCGTAGCCATTCCCTAGAAGGTATTCGGTTTTGGGCAGGCGGTGCTCAGCCAGAGAAGCACGGAATGCCTCGCCCAAGTTCTTGCCCATCGAGTCAGAAACGGCGTTGAGCACGCTGGTGGAGCTGGCCTTGGCATCGGCCTGCGCGCGGCGGATCAAAGGGGGGTCACCGGCTGCGGCGTTATTGATGGCCACGGCCTTATCCATATTTTCCTGGCGGATTTCCGGCTGGGTCTTAATATGGTCAAAGAGCTGGATTACCTGCCAGTAGTTGCCAAATTGATAAGACGAGACATCGGATTCAAAGCCCGCGATATAGTCCGTGCTAAACGGCTCTGGAACCGGGGCACCGGGGTGCTGGACTGGGGCTGCGCCGGTGGACTGCTGGGTGACAGGCTCACGCAGCTGGGGCACGGCTACGGGAAGGGCTGTGGCCGACGGTGCGAGGGCTATAGTCAGCCCAGTAGCCGCGCACAGGGCGAGCCCACGGACTGCGGGGCGAAGATTATTCCGATAGTTCAACGTAGAAACCTTTTGCTAGCATCAAATTCCCACGAATAATATCTAGCTAAAGTTAAGGGGAAGTGAACGCGACGCTAAACTCGCATGCACAATCGTGGATTGACGGGTAGACCTTTGCGGTCACCACTCAGCGTTCTTCAGGCCAATTGGGGCCTTGGTGCGCCGCGGCGGTATCCGGTTGGTGGCCGGAAGATTCCGCAGAAATGCTCGCGGTAAAAAGCGCGGCCAGCGCCACTGCTGAAGCCGCCGCCGAATCCCTGCGCTTGTTATTTTCCACACATTTAAACTAGCGCGTATTGCGCGCCATGAAAAGTGTTAGTCCAATGCGGGGCTAGCGCCACCCCTCACTCGTGGTTGGCGGCGCGCGCCAAAGCTTCGCGGTAGGCTGGTGGGGAACTTTTACTCGCACAGGAATAAGGGGACACGCTAAGCAATGATCCAATTCGTCTTCGGCGCCGCAGCAGGATACGTTTTTGGCACTAAGGCTGGCCGCAAGCGCTACCACCAGATCAAGGGCGCCTACGAAAAGGCCGTCAACTCCCCCGTGACCAAGTCCGCCGTCACCTCGGCACGCAAGGCGGTAGCCAATCGCCTGGACCCAGAACCGCGCATGCGCGAGGTTCGCGATTTGTCTTCCAAGCACAAGGGCAAGGGCCGACTGCGCGGATCGCAGGTGAATAATGCGGACCGCATTTATGAGCCCGATGAGGACTAGGTCGATTGCAGACTAGCCTTTAGGCCTCTTCCCCTCCCCTCGGCACGCACCTTGTTTGGGGTCGCGCCGAGGGGAGATTTTTTATGCCTGGGGAGGCGTGCCGCGAAAGGCGCGGTCATTGAGCTCACGGCGGGCTTGCTCTAAAGCGACGAGGTCAGCGAAAAGCGAGTTATAGCTAGCCTCATCATCGGAGGGGCGCATGCGGCCGAGTCGCGCCTTGAGCTGGGCGATTTGATCCCCCACCACGGTTTCTTGCAGGCGGGAAAGAACGGAGTCGGCGTATTTTTCGGGGCCGACGTCGGTTGGCAAAATTGCTTCTACGGCAAGCTCGGAAACGAAGTTGCGGCCGGTGAGATCCTGCATTTCACCGGCCACCGCGGCGATCCATTCCACGGCCGGCATGGTAGCACCCTGAGCTGCGCCGCCCACGGTAGAAATGGCTTGGCGGACGAGGCGGTAGGCGTCGTTGGTATAGGCGTCGGCAGTAATGCCGTCGAAGTAGGAGCCTGCTACCTGCGGCATCTGCAAGGCCAGCTTGAGGGCCTCGCGCTGGGGCCACAGGTGGGTCTCCTTCGGGCTCGGCGGATGGATCATCGGCACGTCTTGTTGTGCCGGCTGCTGTTTCGCATTTTCGAAGCGGCGAATGGTGGGTTTTTCGGCCTTCTTTGGCTTGCGCGCCTCCGCGCGCACCTGTCGGAGAACCTCTTCCGGATCAGGCCAGCCCACCCAGCCAGCTAAGCGGCGGGCGTATTCACGCTGCAAAGGTTGATCGCGGATCTGCGCTACCACGGGTACCGCGCGGCGCAGGGCCTGCAGGCGCCCCTCAGCACTGTCGATGCTGTATTCCGCAATAACGGATTGAATGACGAACTCAAACATTGGAATGCGGTCCGCGATGAGCTCGCGCACGGCGGCATCGCCTTTTTGCAAACGCAGATCACAGGGATCCATGCCATCGGGGGCCACGGCAACGAAGGATTGACCGGTGAACTTTTGCTCGCCGTCAAAGGCGCGCATGGCGGCCTTCTGCCCTGCCTCATCGCCGTCGAAGGTATAGATGAGCTCGCCATTGAAGTAGGAATCATCCAGCATGAGCCGGCGCAGTACCTGGAGGTGCTCGCCGCCAAAAGCGGTACCACAAGAAGCAACGGCGGTCTTGACTCCTGCGGCATACATAGCCATGACATCCGTGTAGCCTTCTACCACCACGGCCTGGTGTTGTTCGGCGATATTGCGCTTGGCCAAATCGAGGCCAAAGAGCACCTTGGACTTACGGTAGAGCATGGTCTCAGTGGTGTTCATGTACTTGCCGAGCTTGTCGTCATCGAAAAGCTTGCGTGCACCAAAGCCAATGACGTTGCCGGAAAGGTCCTTAATCGGCCACAACAAGCGACGATGGAAGCGGTCGATGGGACCACGCTTGCCCATCTTGGAAATGCCAGCTGCTTCCAGCTCTTCAAAGGAAAAGCCTAGGCGCAGCAGGTGTTTGGTAGCGGTATCCCATCCCTCCGGCGCATAGCCACACTCGAAGTCATAGATGACTTCGCGGGAAAAGCCGCGGTCCAGCAAGAAATCGCGGGCGGTGGCTGCTTGCGGGGTTTCCAATTGCTGACGGTAGAACTCGTGCGCGGCCTTATTGGCAGCAATAAGGCGCTGCCGCGTGCCGGGCTTCTCATTGCGCGCGCCCGTGGAGCCACCCTGATAATTGATGTGGTAGCCAATCTTCTGCGCTACTGCTTCAACCGCTTCCGGGAAGGAGACCTGCTCCATTTCCATCAAGAAGCTGAAGACATCACCACCCTTGCCGGTGGAAAAGCAGTGATAGTAGCCGCGCTGCGGGCGCACGTGAAAAGACGGGGTCTTTTCATCCTTGAAGGGGCTGAGCCCCTTGAGCGAATCATGACCGGCGGGCTTGAGCTGCACGTACTCGCCGACGATTTCTTCTAAAGGCGCGCGTTCACGGATAGCTTGGATGTCGCTGTCCGGAATTCTGCCTTTTGCCATGCGTACAGACTACCCCGCGCGCGGTGGGAACGCTCAACTGCCTAGGGCAGGAAGGTGCCCTTCGCCAGGGTTCACAGTTTGGGCGCAAATCACCCTCTGTTGGGGTACTTTCCACATGCTGTAACCTACCCCCGTGACGGGGCAATTTTTGGCCTCGCAATTGACTCGGGGCGATTTATACTTTTAGCGCCGCACCTGCAACAATAAAGGTATGCCCAAGTCCAAAGCGTCCAAGAAATCGCTCCCCGTTGCCCTCGGTGGCCTTGCGCTTGTCGTCGTAGCAAGCTACTTCGGTTTCGACCTCGGCGGCGATGGTGATTCCGCTGCCTCCTCCACTTCTGAGTCGACACAAGCGGCCGCGACTGGCGACGCCGATACTTGCGAGATGTCTTCCCTCCCCGCCGAGGCCAAGGACACCGCAGACGATATCCTGGCCGGTGGACCCTACGACTACCCAGATAATGACAACGCCCGTTTTGGCAATTACGAGGGCCGGCTGCCCCAGCAGGACAAGAATTACTACCGCGAATACACGGTAGAAACACCCGGCAGCAAGAACCGTGGCGCCCGCCGCATTATCACCGGTGGTGGCAGCGAGACCGACCCAGACGTGTGGTACTACACCGATGACCACTATGAAAGCTTCTGTTCTATCCCAGACGCGGAGGAGTAATAATGCAACGCATCCTCATTACTGAACACATCCGCACCCGCGCGGACTTCTTCAACGCACTCGGTCGCACCCGCGGCTGCGAAGACTGCGGACCGCGCAACCTCGATGACCTCGCGGACTTCCTACGCGAGCAGCGCACCAGCGTCATCGTTGCCTCCAATATGGATTTGGATGGCGAAGGCTTAGACGCTATTGCCACCGTTTTGGCGGACCAGGGCGTGAAGTTGGTGCGCTAGCCGCTCTTATCACTGCGGAATTAGCAAGCGGATTGATTTAAGGCCGGACCAAGGAACTTTCATCCTCAATCCGGCCTTTTGGTCTTATTTCCCGCGGAGTTCTACGAGCCTAAGCTTCGCAAAGATCCTGTGCTCTTTAGAGTCCGAAGGCACTCTTCAGCTTCTGGATGGTGTCCGGTGCAAAGTAGTTCAGAAGGCCCGCAATGATGCCGGTGGCGCCTACAGCGCCGATGAGTGCTCCGAAGATGGCCGGGAGGACCCGATCTGAGCTGCCTTGATTCGAGTTGGAACTGCTCGAAGAGGAATCAGAGCTGGAGCTGCTTCCCGCGCTGTGGTTGTCATTGGTGGCGGTAACCTCAATGACTCGAGAAGCAATGGCTTGGTTTCCAGCGGAGTCCGAGACCGTGTAGGTGACCGAATAAGTGCCTGGCTTGGATGTATCAACGCTGCCGATGACCTCCACCTTTTCGGTTAGGTCACCATCTTCCTTGTCGTTGGCGCTAACGCCCTTGGCAAGATCGGCCTCTGCGCCTTGGGAGATAGTGAGCTTTTCGCTAGGGACGACAAGCTCAGGTGCTGCGTTATCCGTAGTGGTTTCCTGCGCGGTAAACACACCGAACTGACGGACGATGCCGCGCTTGTTGGTGTCCTGAGAAGAGGCGTCGGCAGTCGTGGCATACCAACCATAGGTATGACCGGCCTTGAGGTCTTTATAGGTCGTGCTCGTGGGCCAGCCGGACTTGGCGGTGTCCTTACCGATCTCCTTGCCGGTATCGGTCAGCGCAACCATGGAATTGGTCTGGAAATCGGTCTTGCGGGTCTTGAACTGGATGGGTACCCGGAATTCATCCTCGTGGCCGTTATAGCGCTGGCGGTCGTCGTACTCGGTAGCATTGTGATCGTCGAGCAACGGCGAGTACGTATCCACCACCATCTCATTGTTCTTCAGATCAAACTGCAGCAGGCGCAAATAGCTGGAACCGAAGCGTAGGCCGGTATCGCCGTCGTACTTGCCCGTTTCAGTCAGACCCAGTTCATCGGAGCCGACCTCGTAGAACTGGTAGTCCGCTAATAGCTCGGTCACGTGGTTATTGGTGTGGCCTACATCCTTGCGGGTGACAATGGATACGCCGTGCTCGTGGCCGGCCAGGACCAAAGCGACGTTCGGATTCTTCTTGATCACGTTGTCATAGACCATCACGCCATCGTGGGAGAAGTCGGAGTTGCGTCCATCAGGGCTATTGGATGGCTTGAGGTAGGCGTGGGTAAGCACGATGGCATTGCGCTCTGGGTACTGCTTGAGTACCTTATCGGCCCAAGCGGCTTCCTCCTCGGTGACGTCGTAGCCCAGGTGCAGGGCGATAAAGTCCATTCCGTTGGTAGTAAAGAGGTCATAGTGGTTGTCATTATCGCCCTCGGCATAAGGGTGATAAGAAGCATCTTCCTTGACCCAATTGCCCTTGCCCTGCTGTGCTTCGTAGCGATCTGGGCCAAAATACTCGTTGTAGAGGTTGCCGGCACCAACATCTTCACCGCTGATGTTGTCGTGGTTACCTGGTAGCACGCCGTTGACCACGCCTGCGTCTTCCAAGTTCTTTTGCGCCTTGGAGGCAACCTCGAACTCCTTCTTAGCGTTGGCACGGTCCTCACCCGCTACGCGCCAGTTCTCAATGAGGTCACCGGTGTGTGCAGAGTAAGCAATCTTGCGCTCTTCTGCGTTATCTGCAATCCACTTAGTGGCAGCGGTATAGCCTTCCTCCCACTTCTTGCGTTCTTCAGCCGTGGCCTTTTCTACTGCGCCTTCGGAGAGGTACTGGGTATCGGTGTGGTGCGCGATAGCAAAGTCATAGTCATTGGCGTCTGCGAACTCCTCGTTGACGGGCTCATTGAGGTCATCTGCAAAGACGTCATAGCCCACCACCATGGTGTGGATAGTATCGCCATCGACAAAGTCGCTGTTGATCTGCGCGCTCAGGCTCACCTGGTCTTCGGATACACCGCGAGACTCAGCGAGCTTTTCCCACTTAGAGGTCTTGGTATTCCACGCCATGAGGCGAACGGCGCGCTTGGGATCTACAGCACCGGACCAGGCAAGATCGTGGGTGTCCTTTTCTGCGTCCTTGAGGGTCAGGTCAAAGCGCTGGAATGGCATGTCCTCGGTAGAAGCAGACTTTTGTGCTTCTTCGTTGGAAGGATTCAAAGACTTTTCAAAATCCTCGCCATCCTGATATTCAAAATCCAGCTCTTCCGGGATTTCATTAAAGGTCCCTTGGAAGCCCTTTTCCGCTACGCTGACATCTGCTTCAGTGAAGGTTGTCTCCACGTCCCCACCGCTCGGGTTTTCCGCGCGGGCGGAAATGGTTGCGCCGTTGCTGGTAGGAGTGGAATCGGTTCCGGCAGCACCCGGTAAGTTGCCGGAAGTGAAATCGATGGACTGCGAGATTTGGTTGCCAAAAACATCGTGGCCTTCAACCTCGATGACGTGGTTGCCTTCCTTCAGGCCGGTGCCGATCTCCTGCCCACGCTCAATCTCCTCACCGTCTAGGGTGTAGGTGAGCTCGCGGGAGATGAGAGCTTCATCATTTACCTCGACATCGAAGGTTACCGGGCTGGTCAGGTGATCACCGGCGCTCGGGGTGGAGCTGGTGATCTCTGCCTTCTTGTCGGTGCTCAGGTTTGAATCTTCATACAGTGCCGTCACGTCTTGTGCACTGAGCGGATCGGAGAAGACGCGTGCTTCACTGACCGCCACGTCCGAGTAGAACTGGGCGCTATTATTTGGACCGGAATCTGCGCCAATCATCACCGCGGTGGAATTGCTCTTCGGCTTCTTAATATCGCCGGTGGCGTCGGTGTTCTCGGCGACCTTCTCGCCGTTGATGTAAAGCTCATTCTTGTGGCCATCGAATACGCCGACCGCGTGGTACCACTGGCCCGGCTCCATTTTCTGTTGGGCTTTCTTATAACCGCCGTTGGCATTAACGGTAAAGGTCAGCTGGTCACCATAGATGACCATGGCCCAACCGCCGGCTTCTTTATTAGCGCACAGGCTCTTTTCGTTGCCGTCAAAATCGCCGTCATAGCGGAAGACGCACTCCACGGTGAAGCCGTCTTTTACTTGGTCAAACTTATCTCCGATATCGAAGCCGACAGCATCCTTGCGGCCGTCGAAATGAGCGACAGGGCGCTCAAGCACGCTGTCCTGTTCCACCGAGGGCGCACCGATGGTTAGCGGCTCGGTTTCGGAGGCGGAGTTGGTGATGGCCTCATTGTCTAGGGCCATATCGAAGATATCTGCTTTAGGCAGGGATTGAGCAGAAGCGAATGCGGGAGCCACCAGGCTCGAACCAGCCAGGCTGATGGAAGTGATCAGAGCGGCCTTATAAAAACGTCGTTGAGACACGAGAATTCCTTGATACTTAATAAATGGGAGAGAGTTCGCGTCCAGGCATAACGGAAGCGAATGGGATTTAGAGTAGGCCGCCCGATTTACGTAAAGTTGTCGGAATAGTTACGCCAAAATGAACGCGATTCAAATGTTTTGGCTAGGAATTATTTCCCTTCCTCTTTCCAAGTTAGGTCGCGTCTAAATACAGAGAAAAGGGAAAGCAGAACATTCAGGCTTAACGAGCCACGCATTGTTTAGGTCATAGAAATTTGCCCGAGCTGAAACGGTGGCTCTCCAGTACGATCCTTCAAGCGCGATAGGACACTGTGAGCCTCGCAGGCTTAGGACAATCCAAGCTTGTTCTAACTCAAAAACCCCGACAGCTCCGCACTCCGGCGGGCCAAGCGCTCCAGGCGGGACTCGGTCATGGACGCAATCTGGTCGATGATGGCGCGGTCACGGGCGGCATCAGAATCGGCCTGCTCCCACCACAGCCGGAAGGTGGCATCGAGCGAGCCGGGGGCGCCGGCTACGAGGTAGTCGTAGACGCGGTAGATGCGCTCGCGCTGGCGGTCTTGGCGTGCAAGATGGGCGGGTTCATCCATGACATAGAGAACCGCGATGGTTTTCAGCAGCTTGACTTCGGCTTCGGCTTGCTTGGGCACAACGAGGTCGCCGTGCATGCGGCCAAGGGTAGTGGAGGCGATGAGATCGGCATTGGCCTCGCTGGTAGCGCCAACGGTCGCGCCCACATAGCGGCCGACGAGCTCCGAGGTCATCTTCTTCAGGTTGGCGTAGTCGCGCAAGGAATAGTCAAAGTCGCCGATGGCGTTGATGACGCTTAAGTTGCGCAGGCTATCGGCCGCTTCTAGGAGCTCATCGGCGGTGCCGCCGAAAGCCTTGGCACCCTTTTCTGCCAGTTGGGCCAGCTCCACCAAGTCCCAGAGCACGTTCAAAGAGATGCGCCGGGAGATGATGCCATCTTCCACGTCGTGCACGGAGTAGGCGATGTCATCGGACCAGTCCATGACCTGGGCCTCGATGCACTTGCGGTTATCGGTATGGCCCTCGCGCAGCCAGTCTAAAAGGTGCGCATCCTCGTCATAGGCGCCGTACTTGCGGTTGGTGGTGCCATCCGGGTTGGTCTTGGTCCACGGGTACTTGCAGGCGCCGTCGAGGGCCGCGCGGGTGAGGTTGAGGCCAAAGCTTTGGGGTTCGCCGCGGGCATCGTCCACGATGACCTTCGGCTCCAAGCGGGTGAGGATACGCAGGGTTTGGGCGTTGCCCTCGAAGCCGTTAAGGGCAACTTCATTGAGCGCATTCTCGCCATTGTGGCCATAGGGCGGGTGGCCGATGTCATGGGTAAGACCGGCCATATCGCAAAGATCGGGATCGAGGCCGAGCCCGGAGCCAATGCTGCGGGCGATTTGGCCCACCTCCAGCGAGTGGGTCAGGCGGGTGCGTGGAGTATCGCCATCGCGCGGGCCGACGACCTGAGTTTTATCGGCCAAGCGCCGCAGGGCTGCCGAATGCAGCACACGGGCGCGGTCGCGGGCGAATACGCCGCGATGTTCTTCCACGGTATGGAAAGCTGAGCCCTTCGGCTTTTCATCGGCCAAGCGGGCGAAGTCGGGCGCGGAATAAGAATAGGACACGACCCAAGCTTATTCCGTGAACTGGCCTTTGGGGTGAGCAACGTGGCCGCCTAGTTTTTAGCAGGCTGCGGGCCTTTCACAAAGTTGCTGCCCACAGCAGCCAAGCCCACAACTACCACCAGGAAAAGTATGAGTCCAGACGGGACAGCTGGAAAGTGCAGTACAAGTTTATGCGATATATAAGAATGCATATATGTGCCCAGTAGAGCGGCTGATCCTAGCGATAAGGCCAAAGCAAAAGCCGAAGGCAAACAATTAGCCAATTTCCTGTTCCTGTGCGCTTCAGCAAGTGAGACGCCTTGTTCCCAAATGGTCTTAGTGAAGCGAATGAGTCGACCTTGTTGAGCCAACGCCAGTCCGAAGATGAGAACTGCTCCCCCAACAATCACGTAGGCGAACAACGGGATAAATTCGCTTGTACCAGTACCGTTTGGACCGTAAAGCAACGTTGAGGGTAGGTTTTCTGCCCATTGCTGAGCACCTACAACCTCCATCTCTTGACTATCGCTCAATTCGACTTGCTTCGAAAAAATTGCTACAGCATACCCTTCATCTTTCCTTTCGCCCGCTCCCCAAGTAGGCTCTGCTTCAGCATTAAAGGATTTATCCCATGGCCGCATCCACGTTTGATCAAATGGAGATCGGGGGTCCGTCTCAACTACTCCTTGGTCTTTGACCAAGGAACCTACTGCTCCGTTCCTATCTTCTACTAGTGCAAAGACAGCTCCGTCTTCCATAGTGGAAGGCTGGAGCTCTCCCGAGTCTTGGACAGCAGGAACCCAGCTAAGAACTCCTAGGCAATCTGCGGCGTGGTCCTGACAAAAGTTTTTAGCGGCGGAGGTGCCGAAAGTTTGTCCATCCTGCGGCGCCCCTACATAGACGTTCTTTACATTGTCAGCTAATTCTTCTCTTGCTGAGTAGAGGGCTGAATCAGTCACAATAAAAAGAATGATGGGAAACAAGATAAAAACACAAGAGACCCGCAATGTAGTAGCGGCGATAAAAGACCGCGCATACCGGACTCCTAAAATCGGAGGATCCCATCCCCTAATCTTGAGGGAGAGATATTCGGCGAAATATAAGACAACTGCGTAGAAAAATACAGAAGCAGCACTCACCAAGAAGGGGACGCAGTAGACGAAAATCATCGGCCACCTACTAGACGGATCCGCCTGGGGCATCGCCACAAATCCCACCAGCAATACAACACTTGCTGCTATCCCTAGTGGATATCGAAGGAGTTCTGTAGCCCGCGGATTCCTTGGTTTTGGATCTATGCGAGCTGGGCCTTGGCTCAAATCTTCCAAAACTCTCGTCTCCTGTTGGAAAGGAACGAAACTCAGGAAAGCGATCGCGCACCATGAGATCACAGCGACGAGCAGCGGTGAAGGAAGTCCTTGTGGAAGATCAATGCCAAAATCCGAATATAGAACCAGGAAGATTGGCTTCATTAGCACTGGAACCAGAACTGCGCTAACTATTGAAAAGAAAAAATAAACTATAAGTAGCTCAAGAAATAACGCTCGCCGAATTCGTTTTAATGCTAACCCAAATAAACGAAGGGCCTCATAGTGGTGGCGCCTCCCCTCCACCACATGCCTTAAGCTGTATTTGAGTGCCAGAGTAAAGGGAATGATCGATACGAGAGCCGAATACATCAGCCCCATTGCCATAGATTCGGCTACTTTGTCCGCCGCTACAGTGCAGACTAACAGGCAGACAAAGAAGATGAGCACAAACGAGGTAGCTAGTAGCGGGATACTCTCCACAAATGTGCTTTTACGGATCTTCGCTTCCACAGCGCGAAAATTCATTGGTTTACCCCGATTTCCAAAACCTGATCACAAAACTGCGCTAAACGGTCATCGTGGGAAACTACCAAGGCGATTGCGTGGTTTCTTACAATGTAATTATGCAGATATCGCAACACTGAATATGCGTTGTCCTCATCCAATGCACTCGTCGGTTCGTCTGCGAAAACGAGTTGGGGCTTTTTAGACATTGCCGTTGCTATGGCCGCACGTTGGCGTTGTCCCCCTGAAAGCTCGTGCGGTAGAGAGGCTCCGTATTCACTCATATTGAGTTGAGCTAGCAAAGAGCTATTAGCGTCCGAGTCCGCAGTTACTCCGCTTAGCCCTTGCGCGAAGGAAAGGTTTTCGTCGATTGTCAAACAGGGCACTACGCCGGAATCTTGAAACACTATTCCCATCGATTTAGCTCGAAATTGATCTCTGTTTCGAGCGGATGAGCTCCATAAATCATGTCCGAAAATATTGACGGTTCCTGATGTTGGCTTCTGGAGGCCAGAGATAACGCGAAGCAGCGTGGATTTGCCGGACCCAGAGGTGCCTCGAATCCAAGTGAGGGTCCCCGGCTCATGCACAGAGTTGATAGAGAATAGCGGACTACTTTTCCTGCCTAGTTTTACAGATAGGTTTTCCAGTTTTAACATGCTTTGCTCCTGAGGCTTCGTAGCATTTCAGCGCTGACCAACATGGCTCGGTGTTATTTCCTGATGTTGCGGAAAAGAAACCCTTCTCCCCTAAAAATGTTTCGCCAGCCTGCAGAATATCATGCGATCTTTCTTATCGCCGTGGAAAAGTATCCCTATCTTCCCGCTGAATAGTCTGATGCCGCAGCTTCTGATTGGGGCGCAGCACTTGCTCCACGCGGTAGAAACCATTGCGCAGTGCCGCGGCCCCGCGCGGCGGTAAGAGGCCGGCCACCAGCGCGTAGGCCACGCCACCGGTTTCGTGGGCAAGGTAGCGCCACCAGGGCTTAGAAAAGCGCGCGGCCGGGTAGTACGGCGTGCCGGAGACGGTGGCAGTGATGCCCTCTTGGCGGGCGATGAGTGCGGTGCGCAGGCGGTGGAGGGGATCGGTGATAATGGTGGCGTCGGAAAGCGCGAAGGCTTCCTTGACCGCTTTCAGGGAGCTGCGGGTATCCATCCCCTCCTCCACCGCGTGGACGGTCAGGTGTGGGAAGTGCTCGCGCAAAAAGGTGCGGCCGACGCCGGCCTCAGTAAACCTATCGCCGGGCAACTTGCCGCCCACGGTAATGACCTCCAGTCCCTCGGCCGTGGCTAGCTCACCGGCGTGGCGCAGGCGGCCGGCCAAAATGCGGGAGGGGCGGCCGTCATATTGGGCGGTTCCTAAAACAATTGCGTACTTCACTGCCCTATTACACTACCCGCCGGAGGGCGAAGGGTAGCCGGTAAAGTGGTGGGCATGAATTTGAGTGCACGTTTGGGCCGCGCGGCCATCGCCGCTTTCATTTTGGGCTGCACCTCTATCGGTGCGGGGTCTGCCTTCGCTGCCGAGACCACCACCGTGGCGCAGGGCACCGGTACGGCAACTCTTACGGAGAAGGTTACCGATGATGCGGGCGTATTAAGCACGCAAGAAAAGGCCGAGCTCAGAGAGAAGATCGGCCAGCTGCAAAAAGAGGAGCACCGAACCCTTTTTGTCTACATCACTGATGAGTTGGGCACGGATCCGGAAACCTTTGCCGCAGCGACGGTCAAGGACAAGGGGCCGAACTCCGCGGTCTATGCGCTATCCATCACTGACCGCAAGATGGGAGTGCAGACCGGCAAGGATTGGCCTAAGGGCCGGCTCGACCAGATGTATGACGCCGCTTATGACAAGCTGGCCAGCGATGAGTACGGTGCTTCGGCCGTCGCGCTTGCCGACGCCGCCTTGGGCAACTCCTCCAGCAACTCCGCCTCCGATTCCTCTGACCTAGCGTGGCTGGGCGGTGGCGCGGCCGCCATCGTCGCCGCCGGTGGCGGAATCATGTACTACTCGCGCCGCACTACCAAGAAGAATAATGCGCAGACGCTGGAGTCGGCCCGCGAGATTGCCCCGGGCGATACTGATCAGCTGGGCCGCCTGCCGCTGGAAACCCTGGACCAGCTGGCCCAGGAGGAGTTGGTCTCTACCGATGAGTCCATCCGCCGCGGCAAGGAGGAGCTCAATATCGCGCTTTCCGAGTTCGGCCCAGAGCGCGTGCGCCCATTTACCAAGGCGATGAACCACTCCACCTCTACCCTGCAAAAGGCCTTCCACCTGCGTCAGCGCTTGGATGATGCCGTGCCGGAATCCCCGGCCGAGCGCCGCCAGATGCTGGTAGAAATCGTCTCCTCCTGCGGCCAGGCCGATGACGCCCTCGATGCGCAGGCCGAGGAGTTTGCCAAGATGCGCGATCTGCTCATCCACTCCGATGAAAAGCTGGATGAGCTCACCCAGCGCACCGTGGGCCTGCGCGCCCGCCTGCCGGAGGCCGAGTCCACGCTGGCCGGCTTGAAGTCCAACTATGACGAGCACGTGCTCGCCTCCATTGCCGATAATCCCGAGCTTGCCGCCGCTTCCCTGGATGAGGCCGAAAAGCTCTTGGACGAGGCCCGGAAGGTCCAGGAGCAGCCGGCCGGCCAGCAAGGACCGCTGGTGGGCTTGATCCGCGATATCGAGCACGCCTGCGAGATGACGGATCGCCTGCTGACCGGTGTGGAAAACGCCGAGGAGAATATCGCCACCGCCCGCGGCAACCTCGAGGCGCTTATCGCCGAGGTCGAGGGTGAGATCAACGAGGCCCGCGAACTCGAGCGCCAAGGCAAGGCACAGGGAACCACGGCGGATTGGGACGCCCTCGAGGATCTGCTCGGCCGCGCCGGCACCGCCGTCAACGAGGCCAAGGCCCACGGCCAGCAGGATCCTCTGGGCCAGCACACCGCGCTGACCTCTATCGATACCCAACTAGATGAAGCGCTCGACCGCGTGCGCGAAAAGACCTCCACGCACGCGCGCCAGCTGGATCTCTTCCGCCAGCAGATTTCCGTAGCGGAATCCAATATCCAGGCCGCAGAGGACCTCATTTCCTCCCGCGGGCGCATCATTGGCTCGGGTGCGCGCACCGCGCTTGCGGACGCCAAACGCCTCCACGCCCAAGCCCTTCACACCGAGCGCAGCGATATCCGCGCCGCGCTGCAGTCCTCCCGCGAGGCGGTGGCCGCCGCCCAGGCGGCGCTGCAACGCGCCAAGGATGACATCGACGAGCACCGTCGCCGCCAGCAGCGCCAGCAGATGGGCAACGCCGCCAATAACATCGTCACCGGCGTAGTCCTCGGGCAGATGCTCGGCGGCGGCCGCGGCTTCGGCGGTGGTTTCGGAGGCGGCGGCTTCGGCGGAGGAAGCTTTGGCGGCGGTGACTTCGGCGGAGGCGGCGGAGGCGGCTTCCGCGGCGGTTCCTTCTAGCCCGCCCATTCCGCCTAGCCCGCCCATTCCGCCCCACGGCCAGGCAGCCCTGCCCTCGGCTCGCGCGCGGGTGGCCCGGCTCCCGGCTCTCCTCGGCGCAGGGCTAGGTGCGCAGGGTGCGCGGGGTGGCGTCGAGAAGCAAGCAGGCGTAGCTCAAGAAGATGGCGTCGAGCTCCGGCAGCTCGCCCACGCTCACGCTCACGCGCAGGCCATCGCCGGCCGGCGCGGTGCTGGCAACCTCGGCGCCCGTGCCGTGGGCCACGATGCGACGCTCGCGGCGGAAGGGGTTGCGACGCTCGAGGAGGTACTCTCGGTCAGCGCAGGTCGCGCGCAGGCGGGTGACGGTAATCCCGGCCTGGATGACCGAGAAATCCTCGCCCGCGGCGGTCTGCGCGCGCAGGAAGAACCGCGGGGAGGAAGAATCCAGCGAGGAGTCTACTGCGAGGCGCTCGCCGGCCGCGGTGGCAAGCACGCCGTCGCGCACGTAGGCAAGCTCGTGCCCCTCGGCGTTGTTGAGCGCGCCCGCGCGCCAGGTCCACTGGATAGGCATTAGAGGACGAATAGTGCGACGAGGGCGACGATGGATGCCAGGACCAAGGTGATGATCCAGGCCCAGGCTTTGCCTTGTGTGGTGGCATCCAAGATGACGCGGGTAAACCAGCTTAGGCCGGCGATTTCCGCGGCGGTCAGGCCCTCGGCATCGTGCTCGAATTCGAGGATGGCCTTGCGCACGCCGGAATTGCGGGCGGTAAACTGCCCTACCTTTTCGTCATCGACGTCATCGATGATCCAGTCGCCGCTGTTTTCATTGATGAAGGTGAAGGTACGGCCGTTGAGCGATGCCTCTAGGCGCTTGTCGCGGCCGGGGCGGCCGGCAAGGCGGTAAATGGCGCCGTCGGCAAGCGTGGCAGAGGCGCCCAGGTCACTGACCTCGGTGCGCCAGAAGTGGCCGTCCACCTCCGCGGAATTCTCCGAGAATACGCCCAGCTGCTCCGGGCCATCTTCGGCCAAGAGCACGGGCTTTGTGCGATCGGAGCGATCCCAGCTGGTGTAATGCATCCCTAGCACCCAATCAGGCGAGCGGCGAGGTAAGCCTCGAGGTCATCGAGCTTCACGCGCTCCTGCTCCATGGTGTCGCGCTCGCGCACGGTTACGGCATCGTCTTCGAGGGTATCGAAGTCGAAGGTGACGCAGAACGGGGTGCCGATCTCATCCTGGCGGCGGTAGCGGCGGCCGATGGCACCGGAGACGTCAAAGTCCACGTTCCAGTGGGCGCGCAGCTTATCGGCCAGCTTGCGGGCAGGCTCGGAGAGCTCTTCCTTCTTGGACAGCGGCAGGACGGCTACCTTGATCGGTGCCAGGCGGCGGTCCAAGCGCAGGACCACGCGCTTATCGGTGCCGCCCTTGGCGTTCGGAGCCTCTTCCTCATCGTAGGCATCCACCAGGAAGGCCATCATGGAACGGCCCAGGCCAGCGGCCGGCTCGATGACGTACGGGATCCAGCGCTCGTCATTGGCTTGGTCGTAGTAGGACAGGTCCTCGCCCGAGCCCTTGGCGTGAACGGACAGGTCATAGTCCGTGCGGTTGGCCACCCCCTCCAGCTCGCCCCACTTAGAGCCCTTGAAGCCAAAGGCGTACTCCACGTCCACGGTGCGCTTGGAGTAGTGGGAGAGCTTTTCCTTCGGGTGCTCGTACAGGCGCAGGTTTTCTTCCTTGATGCCCAGGTCCACGTACCAGTTGTAGCGGTCATCAATCCAGTACTGGTGCCACTCTTCGTCCTCGCCTGGCTTAACGAAGAACTCCATTTCCATCTGCTCGAACTCGCGGGTACGGAAGATGAAGTTGCCTGGGGTGATCTCGTTGCGGAAAGACTTGCCGATATTCGCGATGCCAAACGGCGGCTTCATGCGCGAGGAGGTCATCACATTCTTGAAGTTAACGAAGATGCCCTGTGCGGTCTCTGGGCGCAGGTAGTGCAGGCCCTGCTCATCGTCTACCGGGCCCAGGAAGGTCTTAAGCAGGCCGGAGAAGGCCTTCGGCTCGGTCCAGTCGCCCGGCTGGCCGGTTTCTGGGTCATTGATGTCTGCCAGGCCGTTTTCTGGCTCGTGGCCGTGCTTTTCCTCGTAGGCCTCAATGAGGTCGTCGGCACGGTAGCGCTTGCCGGTGTGGCGGGATTCCACCAGCGGGTCAGAAAAGACCTCGACGTGGCCGGACGATACCCAGACCTGGCGCGGCTGGATGACGGAGGTGTCCACGCCCACGACGTCTGCGCGGGACTGCACCATGTGGCGCCACCACTGGCGCTTGATGTTTTCCTTGAGCTCTACACCAAGAGGGCCGTAGTCCCACGCGGAGCGGGAACCGCCGTAAATTTCACCTGCCTGGTAGACCAAGCCGCGGCGCTTACACAGGTTTACAACGGTATCGATGACGGATGCCATTAGTTTTCGGACTCCTCTGGTAGGGGACAGTCTTGACAATCTCGTTCAGTCTAACCCGAAGCACTTCCCGGCGGTGGGATTGGGGCGTGAATTTAATCTGAAATAAATACAACGTATTGCACGTATCGGGTAATATAAGGGCGACCGACAGGTAATAGGTATTTAATTGAAGGTGACATTCCCTATGACGACCACTTACAAGGCCCCAAATACTTCTGCGGCTGCCGGCGTTATCGCTGCCCTCGATTCGCCCCTACGCATCGCCATCATTTCCCGCTTGGCCGAGCGCGATCACTTTGTCCATGAGCTGGTCAAGGCCACCGGCAAGTCCCAGCCCCTTATCAGCCAGCACCTGCGCGTGCTCAAGCAGGCGGGCATCGTGGACTCCGAGCGCAGCGGCCGCGAGGTAACCTACTCGCTCATTGCGCCGCAGGTTTTGGACCTGCTTGCCGACGCCGCCAGGATCGCCTCCTAGCCCACCACTCCCCCGTGCATATAAAGCCGCCTGAGCATGCAGTTGTTGAAAAAGCACTGATAATATTGCGGTCATGGCTTTACACGACAGTATTCCCAAACTAGGCGCGCGCAATACCAAGCAGCGCACCGCAGTCGTCGAGGTGCTCCGGGAAATGGAGAAATTTTCCTCTGCTAAGGAGATCTACCACGAACTTCAAGAGCGCGAGGAGAAGGTGGGTTTGACCACCGTGTACCGCACCCTGCAGTCCCTGACCGACATCGACGCAGTGGACGCACTCCACATGCCCAATGGCGAAACCCTCTACCGCCATTGCGAGACCGACGCCCATCACCACCACTTGGTATGCACTAAGTGTGGCCGCACCGAGGAAATCGATGGCGGCCCCATTGAAAAGTGGGCCACCTCCGTAGCGAAGGACTATGGCTTCGAGCTCACCGGCCACGATGCCGAGGTCTTCGGCATCTGCAGCGACTGCGCCGCTTCGGCTTAAGCATCCTCACTCCGCCTAGCGAAGCCACTGCCCTCCCCTAGCCTCAGTCTCCACCCCGGAGCCTGAGGTTTTCTTTTGTCACACACAGTGGCAGCGCGTTACATGCCTAGGCTATAGCGCCGAGACTGCAATTAACTGCACGGCCACATTGTTGACCAGATGCACAATAAAGCCTGCACGCAGCGAATTGTGGAAACGAGTTACTAGCGCGCACCCCATTCCTAGAAAAGTCGCATACACCATGACCGGCGGCGCGATATGGGCAACACCAAATACCAGCGAGCTGAGGATCACGCTGGCAAACGCTGGGACGCTCCGATCCAAGTAGCCCATGAGCAGGCGGCGAAACACAATTTCTTCCACCAGTGGAGCTAAAAGAAGGTAGCAAGCTAAAGAAACGACCACCATCACACCGCGCCCATCAGCTGCGGATGTATTTTCCGATGGCGATAGCCCCAATAGCGGCCCCACAATCGCAGCAGCTGCCCCAGCCGCCAGAATCACAAGGGGTGCCTGCCACAGTAAGTGCCAACCACGTCGACCTAAGGGAACAAGGCCGAGACTAATTCCCCGCCGCTTGAGGTAATACACCAATGCCACCGTCGGCACCACCACTGAAAGAGCAAGCGCAACGGGCATAATCGTACCCAACCCACGCGTAGCCAAGCCGGCCTTCAACATGACAAAAACTGTCACTACCAATAGAACATCCATGGCAATCATGGCCGCTATTCCGATAAGTGCGTCTTTTAGCCTGATGTCGTCTTCTGTCATGCCCCTACCCTAAAATGCCCCCGCTCATCCTTAAGAATGAATTGAGCCCGAAAGGTAAAGCACCCTTTACAGTAAAGGACGCTTAACATATGATGGGTGTCAAGCACACTTTACAAGCACTTGTTACAGGAGGCTTCCTTGGAGACCACGCGCTTTGGCCGCCCCAAGTTCGGCGGCACCCAAACCAAGCTCATCACGCTATCCGTTGCGGCTGGCGTGGGCCTTGCTGCAGCCGCCGGTGCCATCGTGGCCACCTTCGTACACGATGATTCCCCGCTACTAGCGTTTGCCGTGTACGCACTGTGCCTACTGCCTGTTGCTACGACGGCTAGCTGGCTATTCATGGTGGATCGGTCCACCATCCGTGGAGCAACACCCGATCCGGAAAATTCCATCGAGTCCCATTGGTATTCGCAGGCCTCGGAAAACACCCTGCACGCCATGCTTTTTGGCATTGGCGGCCTCGGCGTGGTCTCTTCTTTTTGGGAGTTTCAGGTTTCGGGCTCCCTACTCACCATCATCTTGGGAGTATTTGTCACCGGAACCTTCGGCATTAGCTACTTTGCCCACAAGCGGGCGGCAAGCTAAGCCATGGACAACCGGCTCAAAGAAATTCGCGAGAGCCAAGGTCTCTCGCAGCAGGGCTTGGCTACGGAGCTAGGCGTCTCGCGCCAAACGGTCATCAGTATTGAAAAGGGGCGCTACGATCCTTCGCTCCCCCTCGCATTTCAGATCGCGCGCCACTTTTCTTGCCGCATCGAGGACATCTTTATCCCCGAGCTATAAACGCACACCGCTTCGGTGCTGGGCGTTACTTCTTCACTCCACCGAAGCGGCGGTCGCGCCGCGCGTACTCCTCGATGGCGGCAAAAAGGTCTTCCGGTGTGAAATCCGGGAAGAGCTTATCCTGGTAAATCATCTCCGCGTACGCGGACTGCCACAGCAGGAAGTTAGAGGTGCGCTTCTCACCGGACGGGCGCAGGAAGAGATCCACATCCGGCATGTCCGGATCATAGAGATGCTGCGCGATGGTCTCTTCCTTAATATCGCGCGGGTTAAGCTCGCCGGCTGCAACCTGCTTGGCGATGTCCCTAAAGCCATCCACCAGTTCTGCCCTACCGCCGTAGTTGACGCACATGGCCAAGGTCATCTTGGTATTGTCCTTGGTCAGCTCCTGGGCGGCCTCGAGCTCCTTAATCACTGAGCGCCACAAACGCGGGCGGCGGCCGGCCCATACCACGCGCACGCCGCGCTGATTGAGCCACTCGCGCTGGCGGCGCAGCACGTCGCGGTTAAATCCCATGAGGAAGCGGACCTCCTCTGGGCTGCGGCGCCAATTCTCCGTGGAGAAGGCATAGGCCGAAAGATAAGGAACGCCGGCGGCAAGGCAGGCATCGACGACGTCAAGAAGCACGGCTTCGCCGCGCCTATGTCCCTCGGTGCGCTTCATGCCTTTTTCCTGGGCCCAGCGGCCATTGCCATCCATGACCAGCGCAATATGGCGCGGCATGAACTCGTCCGGGATATTCGGCGGGGTCAAAGTGCGGTTCGGGTCTGGCGTAATCACGGGCTATATTCTACTGCTCCATAACCTGCAATGCGGAAACATTGCGCTCCATGTGCCACTGCAGGTGCGCCCGCGCTAGGCGGTGCCCCTCCTGCTTTTGCGCATTTGTGGGATTCGTCGGATGGTTATGTGCTAAAAGCCACAGGTGGTGTAGGGTTTCCGGATCTACCTCCGCGGCCCCCGGCGGCCGGCATTCGTGGCACGCCGCGCCGCCTACCGCCGGGTGGAAGGCGTGGTGCGGGCCTGGCCGGTTGCACTGGGCACAGTTGAAAAGGCTCGGTGCCCAACCGGCATGCGCCATCGCCTGCAGCAAAAAGGCATCCAGCGCCATGGTTGGGTCCGCGGTTTGCAGCTGCTCCAAGGTCGCGGTGACGGATTCGTAGAGGTAGGGGTCATGGGCGGCGTCGGCAAAAGCAAGGCGCTCTGCCGATTCCAGTACTGCGCAGGCTGCCGTGTAGCGCTCATAGTCCTCAATGAGGCGCGCGCCAAAGTAATCCACCGTATCCGCTTGGGAAATGGTGGCTAGATTTTTTCCCACATACAGCTGGACATCGAGGTTGACAAAGAGCTGCAGGCGCGAACCAAAGCGCGACTTTGCCCGGCGCACGCCCTTGGCCACCGCGCGCACGAGGCCGTGATCGCGGGTAAGCAGGACTATGACGCGATCGGCCTCACCAAAGTCATAGGTGCGGATGACCACTGCGCGGTCACGATAGTTCTCGCGCATCGTAGTTTAGAACCCGAGCCTACCCAGCGACTTCGGGTCAGACTGCCAATTCTTCAGCACCTTAATGCGCAAGTCTAGGTATACGTTCTGGCCCAGCAGCTTCATAATTTCCTTGCGGGCGTTGCCCACAATGCGGCGGAAGCGCAGGCCATCCTTGCCCTCGATAATGCGCTTTTGGCCGGGACGCTCCAAATACAAAATGGCGTGGATGTCCAGCACGCCCTCCCGGGTGCGCGACGGCAGCATCTCATCAACCTGCACCGCCACCGAGTGTGGCAGCTCCGCCTTCAAACCGGACAGGGCGGCTTCACGAATGAGTTCCTCGATGCGCTTTTCTTGGCCCTCATCGGTGATGTGGTCATCCGGGTAGAACTTCGGGCCTTCTGGGAGGTGGTCCACGATGACCTGCACCAGCTCATCAAGCTGCACGCCCTCTTTGGAGGACACCGGTATGACTACCGCATTCGGGTCATCCTGGGTAAGCAGTTCGTGCAGGGCCAGAAGCTGGGCGCCTACCTGGTCCTTGCTGGCCTTATCCAGCTTGGTGACGATGCCGATGATCGGGGTCTTTGGTGCGATGCTGCGCACGTTTTCCAGGATCCAGCGGTCACCCGGGCCAATCTTTTCATCGGCCGGGATGGTCAGGCCGATTACATCTACATCGGCATAGGTGTCTTTCACTACCTCGTTGAGGCGCTCGCCCAACAAGGTGCGCGGGCGGTGCAGGCCTGGCGTATCCACGACGATGACCTGGGCATCATCGCGGTGCACCAAGCCGCGAATGGTGTGGCGGGTGGTCTCCGGCTGGTCAGCGGTAATCGCAATCTTCTGGCCCACCAGGGCATTAGTCAGCGTGGACTTGCCGGTATTCGGGCGGCCAACAAAGGATACGAAGCCCGAGCGGAAACCCTCCGGGGTATCGGTGTATTGCGAATAATCGAGCGGGGGTGCCGTGTTCTCGGCGCCTTCCGGCACGGCATCATCGGGGTCTTCTGGCAGGCCCTCGAATGCCGCATCAAACTGTGCATCAAAATCAGAACTCATTACCCGCAATAATAGCCCACAGAGCCAAAAACTCCGATTAGTTCACGGCAATTTCTACCAGGCACACAGAGTAGGGCTAATCTATGGAGAAACCTCTCTCCCCAGCACAAACCGTGCTCGCTCTCCGAAAGGTCCCTTCATGTCCCGCAAGTCTCCTGCCTTAATTCTGGGCGCTGCACTTACTCTCTTCCTCTCCGCATGCTCCTCGCCAGATTCTGAGTCATCTCCAGCAACGAGCGCGAGTCCCTCCGCAACCTCTTCTTCCAGCACCTCCAGTTCTTCAACCACCACTTCTTCTACCACCAGCAGTGAAGAGGCCATGACTGAAGAACCTGCAGAAAGCGTCGCTCCCGAGCCGGAGACCCAACCCCAAGCCGTGGCTGCCGAGCCGGAGCTGCTGTATTGCGATATTGGATTAGGAGCATTTGGGCACTTTTCCGATGGCTCTTGGCACCCAACCGAGCTCTGTAATACTCCAGAGCTTCAGAGATCTGTTCGGGCTGAAGCAGTCTGTGGCGGTTTAGAAGGACGATACAAGTACCCCGAGGAATGGGCCGAACTGTGCAATGGGGGTCTTCCACCTTCCGATTCGGACTATCCCGATAGCTACGGCGATATAGATGCAGGTTACGCACCAGAGTCTGGCGCGGTTGCGGATGCGCCAGCCGATTCGGATACGGGTGCGGTTGAAGGCTACGAGTATTAACAGATAGAAGGCAGAGCGTTAAGCAACGTCAAGGCCCTGCGCCCGTCGAAACGGATGCAGGGCCTTAGTGGTGTTTTAGCGGCGCTTACTTAAACTCGTCCGGCAGTGGGCCGAGCTGCGGGCCGTCCGGGTAGTACTTCCAGCCGTCCTTGATGCGGACGTCGTCAGCCCAAGGCAGTTTGTACTCGCCCTTGGCCAAGTCCTCGACCCAGGTGAGATAGTTGTCAGTCTTGCCACCGGGGTAGCCCACGTACCCACGGTTGCCCAAGTTGAAGATGTTGTTTTCTAGGCCCCAATTGATGCGGGCCTTGTCAGCCAGCTCTGGGAAGATTTCGGCGGTGACGATTTCGCCGGGATTGCGGTGGCCCTCAGAAATCATGTGGCCGTCGTAATTGCAGACGTTGCCTTCACCGAAGTAGTAGAAGGTGTTGTCATAGCCAGCCAGGTTTACGGATGCGGTGTACATCAGGTTTTGGAAGGCATTCGTCTTATTGGTCATGATCCACTGATCCTGGGTTTGCGTGGAGTAGCCAGAGATGCGGATATAGACGTTGGCGCCCTTGTATGCAGCCTCGCGTGCGAGCTCAGGGAACATGCCGTCGTGGCAAATGTTTACAGCGAGCTTGGAGCCCTTCGGGCCGTCGCAAACCGGCATGCCCAAATCGCCCGGGTACCAAGGCTCGATGGGAGTCCATGGCTGCAGCTTGCGGTAGTGCAGGGCGATTTCGCCGTCGGAGTTGATGATGATGGCGGTATTAAAGGGCGGCTTTCCTTCCTCATGGTTTGGCTCCATGATGGAAAAGACGCCCCAGACATCATTGTCCTTGCAGGCCTGCTTGAACTGGTCCACCTTGGGGTCATCGAGGCCGATGAGGAATTCATCATAGGACCAAATCTTGGTGTTGAGACCGGAGGATGAATATTCCGGGAAGACAATAAGGTCGAGGTCCGGGTAGCCCGCCTTGGTGGAACCCACCATGCGGCAGATTTCGTCCACGCTGGCTTGGACGTCTTCCGGAGTATTGACCACGGGAACGGGGTACTGCATGAGGGCCATCAACAGGCCGTCGGGGGATGCGCTGATGCTGCCGGTGCTGGACATGGTGGGCTCCTATCGCAAAGTAGATGATGTGACGAGAGCCATACTACTGACGTTGTGGTAGTACGTCACACTATTCATCCAGAGAAGTAGTCTCGTATGAGAGACTCGTCGTAAGCCGCCTTTGATGAAATAAGAGAGCCGAGCTGAGGGGAAAGTTTACTCAGCTCGGCCGACACTCGATAGACCTTGGGGTGGGCGTAGGTGCGGGTTCTTAAGGGAGCAGAGGAGAAAAGTCCAAGGTGATCGGGCCGAATTGAGGGCGAAAAGGCCGATCTGAGGGGAAGTTTTCCTCAGATCGGCTCGATCAGAATGGACCTAACTTTAGGAGGCCAAACTTCACGGGATCCCACGCGCGCGAACGGGGGGCCGCCCAGGCCTAAAGCTCCTCGGCGTCGAACTGCATGCGCGGGTGAGCGAAGACGTCCTGCGCCTGAATGAGGCGGAGCTCGGCAGTCTCTGCCTCGTAGGTGTTTTCCAGCAGGTCATAGACGGAGGAGGCGGTGCGGCGCAGGGACTCTTTGACGTCGCTGGTCTCGGTATAGTGGCCGGTAAACAAGGCGGCGGTGACGTCGCCGGAGCCGTTGCGCTTGAACGGCAACAGTGGCGTGGACACCAAGAAAGCGCGGTCGCCGTCAACAGCGAGCATCTCAATCTGGTCGTCGGCAGTCTCTGGGCGCTTGACGGAGGTAACCAGCACAGTCTTCGGTCCGATTTCCTGCGCCTTCTTCACCGCGGCGAGGGTCTCGTCCAGGGTGCCAACCTCGGAATCAGTGAGGTAGCCCAGCTCAAACTGGTTGGGGGTGATGATATCGGCGACGGGAACGACGCGATCGCGCAACAGCGGCGGGATCTCATCAGAGACGAAGCAGCCGGACTTAGCATTGCCCATCACCGGATCGCAGGCGTAGAGGGCCTTGGGGTTGGCGGCCTTGATGCGGCGAACGGTTTCCACGATGGCGTCGGCAATATCGGCGCCGCCCTGGTAACCAGAAAGAATGGCGTCGATCTGTGAGAAGGCACCGCGCTTTTCAATGCCATCGATGATGGAGGTGACATCGCTGGCCGGAATCATCGGCCCGCCCCAGTCGCCGTAGCCAGTGTGGTTAGAAAAGTTCACCGTGTGGACCGGCCATACCTCATGGCCGGCGCGCTGCAGGGGAAAGACGGCCGCGGAGTTGCCAACGTGGCCGTAGGTGACGTGGGACTGGATGGAAAGGATAGTCATAGGTTTCCATTGTGCTACGCGGCGCACGCGCTCACAAAAGAAACCGAAAAATTATTCTTCCGGGCTATCTTGTGGTTCTCCCACCGCAGGGATGCCCCCGCCAGGAACCTGCTTGTCCAGGTTGGCGCGCTCGGCGGCGTCGGGAAAAGCCTTAGGGCCGGAGGGCTTGGGCTGATAGGAAACACCGCGCTCGGCCGCATCGTCGTACCAATCCGCAAGCAGCTCGTTTTGGCGGCCGAA
The DNA here is from genome assembly GCF_032821655.1 of Corynebacterium sp. CTNIH16. NCBI lineage: Bacteria > Bacillati > Actinomycetota > Actinomycetes > Mycobacteriales > Corynebacteriaceae > Corynebacterium > Corynebacterium sp. CTNIH16. Next base: position 28,666 of record NZ_JAVBIG010000008.1, read on the forward strand.
CATTTCCTTTTCCTCAGCCGGGGTGGAGTGGTCATAGCCTAAAAGGTGCAGGCAGCCGTGCACGGTAAGCAGCGCGAGCTCGTGGCCTAGGGAATGGCCGGCGGCCTCTGCTTGGCGCAGGGCAAACTCGGGGCACAGCACGATATCGCCCAACATGGCCGGGCCGGGATCGGCGGCATCGGGGCGGCCGCCACCCGCAATCGCACCGGGGGTGAGCTCGTCCATGGGGAAGCTCATGACATCGGTGGGGCCCTCCAGGTCCATCCAGCGCACATGGAGATCCTCGATGGTCTTCAAATCCACGCAGGTGATTGTGCACTCGGCATCGGGGTTGATGTCCATAGCGCCGAAGGCATAAGAGGCGACGTCAATCAGCATCTCCTCGTTGACGCCTTCGAAGCCGGATTCATTGAGAAACTCGATACTCATTCCATTCCCTCGTATTCTGCGGCTTTCTTATTATCAAAGGTCTCATAAGCATTGACGATGCGCCCGACCAGTTGGTGGCGCACCACGTCTTTGGAACCCAAGTCCGCGAAGTGAATATCTTCCACGTTGCGCAGGATGCGGCGCACGATGCGCAGGCCGGAGACCTGGCCGTGTGGAAGGTCTACCTGGGAGACATCGCCGGTGACCACAATCTTGGAGCCAAAGCCCAGGCGAGTCAGGAACATCTTCATCTGCGCGGGCGTGGTGTTTTGGGCCTCGTCAAGAATGACAAAGGCATCGTTCAACGTGCGGCCGCGCATATAGGCCAGCGGGGCGACCTCGATGATGCCGGCCTCCATGAGCTTGGGGATCATCTCTGGGTCGAGCATGTCTCGCAGGGCGTCATAGAGCGGGCGCAGGTACGGGTCAATCTTGTCATTGAGCGTGCCCGGCAAAAAGCCGAGCTTCTCCCCTGCCTCCACGGCTGGGCGAGTGAGAATGATGCGCGAGACCTGCTTGGTCTGCAGCGCCTGCACGGCCTTGGCTACCGCAAGGTAGGTTTTGCCGGAGCCGGCCGGGCCGATGCCGAAGACCACCGTATTATCGTCGATGGCTTGTACGTATTCAGACTGGCCCACCGTCTTCGGGCGAATGGCTTTGCCGCGGCGCTTAACGATGTCCGCCGCCAGCGCCGCCGACACCGACTGCGGCGCCTCCACGGCCACCATGTCCATGGTGTGCTTGACCGTATCGGTAGACACGGCGTGGCCGCGGCGAGCGATAGCTTCGAGCTCGTCGAGGATCTTCGCGGCGCGGGCGACCTCGTAGTCAGGGCCGGTGACGGTGACCACGTTGCCACGGGCAAAAAGGTCCGCATCCAGGCGGTTATTGAGCACGCGCAGGTTATCGTCCGCGCTACCTAGCACGCTGCTGACGTAGGCGGAATCTAGCTCACATTTCTTCGTGATGATAGGCACGTGCTTTAGGCTACCAGCGCTGCCTACCAACGCTCGGTGCGCATGCCGATTGCCGCCAGCGCCACCATTGCTGCACTCGCTGTACGCAGCACTTCCGGGCCGAGCTTGATGGGCATGGCGCCGGCTTCTTTGAGGCGATCGAGCTCGGCGTCGCCGATGCCGCCCTCGGGGCCGACGAGCAGAACGACATCATCCGTCAGCGGCACGTCCTTGATGGAGACGGTTGCTTCCTCGTGCAACACGAGCACAGAGGGGGCGTTGGAGGAAGCGCCGTCGCGGCCACCGGTGAGCTCTTGAACGAGCTGCGAAGTGGTCAGCGGACCGCGCACCTGAGGGATGCGGGTGCGGCGGGATTGCTTGGCCGCGGAATCGGCGGCCGCCTGCCATTTGGCCACTGCTTTGGGTGCTTTCTTGCCGTCCCATTTGGCCACGCAGCGGTCCGCCTGCCAGGCGATGATCTCATCGGCGCCGGCTTGGGTGGCGAGATCCACGGCGAGCTCGGCACGCTCGGATTTCGGGATGGCTTGCACCACGGTCACGCGCGGGGTGGGCTCGGGCGCGGTGTCGATGGAGTCGACCGTGCCTTCCAAGGAGTCCTTGCCCGAGGTAGCGGTGATGGTGAGGGTGAGACGGATACCGGTGCCGTCGATAAGCTCGAGGCGCTCGCCCTCCCCCATGCGCTTGACCGTCACCGCATGGCGGGCTTCCGGGCCGGAGAAGCTGAAGGCCTCGCCGGTGCGCGCGGCGGAAAGATCCGGGTGGATGAAGACGGGCAGCGACATTAGCGGCGGAACTTATCGCGGAGGCGGCTGAAGAAGGATTCCTCTTGGCCGTCGCCGGTGGTACGCACGCGCGCGCCCTCGTCGCGGGAGTTGCGGATCTTCTCCAGGGCCTCGCGGGTCTTGCGGTCCAGGTCCTTCGGCACAACGACGTCCACGTGTGCAAAGAGGTTGCCATAGCCATCGGTGCGCAAGCGCGGCATGCCGGCGCCATCGACCTTGATGGACTCGCCCGGCTGGGTGCCCGGCTCGATATCGATGGTGAGCTCTTCGCCACTTAGCTGATCGATGGTGAAGTTGGTGCCCAGTGCGGCATCGATCATCGGCACGCGCACGGTGAGGTTCAAGTCATCAGCATTGCGCTGGAAGACGGGGTGCTCCTCTGTGTGGACCTCAACATAGAGGTCGCCGGCCGGGCCGCCGCCGTGGCCTACCTCACCCTGGGAGGCCATGCGGATGCGCATACCGTCATTGATGCCGGCCGGGATATTAACGGTGATATCGCGGCGCTTCTTCACGCGACCATCGCCGGCGCAGTGATTGCAAGGATCGGTGATGACCTCGCCAAAGCCCTGACACTTCGGGCACGGGCGGGTGGTCATGACGTTGCCCAGGAAGCTGCGCTGCATCTCCTGGATTTCACCCATGCCATTGCAGTTATCGCAGGTAACCGGTTTGGCCTTGGACTCGGAACCGGTACCACCACAGCTATCGCACAGCACCGCGGTATCCACGGTGACCTTCTTCTTCAGGCCGGTGTAGGCCTCTTCCAGGGTGATGCGGGTGCGCAGCAGGGCATCGTTGCCCGGCTGGACGCGGGACTTCGGGCCGCGGGAACCGCCGGCCCCACCGCCGAAGAACTCAGCGAAAATATCGCCTAGGCCGCCGCCACCGAAGCCGCTAAAGCCACCGGCGCCAGCACCGCCGCCGCCCTGATCCATGGGGTCGCCGCCCATGTCCACGATCTGGCGCTTTTGCGGATCCAGCAGGACCTCCTGGGCCAGCGCGGCATCGCGGAACTTCTCCGCGGCAGCTTCATCATCCGGGTTTAGATCCGGGTGATACTTGCGGGCCATTTTGCGGTAGGCCTTTTTAATCTCCTGGTCAGTTGCGTTTTTATCAACACCGAGGATGCCGTAATAGTCACGAGCCACTGTAAGAGATATTCCTTCTAATTCGTCTTGTTGGGGTTAACTTGAAAAAATAATGCGCGGCCAGCCAGTTTACTCGCACTGCTCGCCGGCCAAAATTTCGCTCACATACCGTGCAACGGCAGAGACCTTAGAAATTGTTCCCGAGTAATCCATAAAGGTAGGCCCCACCACGCCAAGGCCGCCGAGTGTGGCCACCTCATCGCCGGTGCCGAGGCCATAGCCCGTAGCTACCACGGAGGCTTGGCGCAGCTGGTCTTCCTCGTTTTCCTCGCCGATAACCACGGAGACGTTGCCGAGATCCGGCACGCGGGCGAGCAGCTTGAGGACGACGACCTGTTCTTCTAACGCCTCGATAATCTTGGGCAAGCCTTCTGGGAACTCGCGCGCCACACGCGTCAGGTTCGAGGCGCCGGCCATAATCAGCCGGTCGGAGGGTTGTTCCACGAGGGTCTCGATGAGCGTGGTGGCCACCTTGAGCACATGGTGGCGGATATCCAAGGGGGCGTCATCGACGAGGTGGGCGAGCTCCACGGAGGCGTCGCTAAGCGTCTTGCCCACCAGCGCGCTATTGACGATGTCGCGCAAGCGGAAGGTCTGATCCTGGTCGATGATTTCATCGAGCTCGACATTGCGCTGGTCCACGCGGCCGTTATCGGTGATAAGCACCAGCAGCAGGCGCACTGGGGACAGCGCCACGACCTCGCAGTGCTTGACGCGGGAGACCTTGAGGTTGGGCAGCTGGACGACGGCCGCTTGCTTCGTCACCTGCGCCAGTAGCTGCACCGAGCGGCGCAGCACATCCTCCAAGTCCACGCCGCCTTCCAAGAAGTTGAGCATCGCGCGGCGCTCTGGGGCCGAAAGCGGCTTAACCTCATGGAGGGAGTCAACGAAGTGACGGTAGCCCTGCTGGGTGGGCACGCGGCCGGAGCTGGCGTGCTGCTGGGAGATAAGGCCCTGGGATTCGAGCACGGCCATGTCATTGCGAATGGTGGCCGAGGAGACGCCCAATTGGTAGCGCTCCAAGAGCGACTTAGAGCCAACGGGCTCCTGGGAGGCAATATAGTCCGCCACGATGGCGCGCAGGACTTCCTTGCGGCGGGCATCGGTTGAGGTAGACACTATGGCGCTCCTATTCGCTTCGGCGAATGATAAATTCTTTAAAATTCGGGACGGTGTACCGGACTTTGCCGTGTTCAGGGGAATAAATGAGACCTTTGTTTATGAGCTTAGCCCGAACCGGACCAAGAGCCTTATTATCCTTCCCCAGGCGTTCACCGATTTCTTTTGTTTCCGCTGAACCATCGCCTAAGGCTGCCATGGCACTGAGATAGTCTCTTTCAGCTGGCGTAGCTCGATCCCAGCGAGCTTGGAAGAAGCTTGCGCCTGAAGGAACCAGTCCACCAGTCACGGCAAAAGACTAACAAGAAAATGGCGGAATATCAGGTTTCTCATCGACTGAGTCAAAACTAACTGGTTTGGTTTCTACTGAACTAAGTCTAAAGGTCTGGGAACGAGGATTAGGTTTCTTCGGCGACGAGGAGATCGGTGATGATGCCATCGGCCAGCAAGCGGCCGGGCTTGGTGATGCGTACGCGATCGCCGGCGCGTTCGAGCAAGCCACGATCAATGAAGCGCTCGAGGGCCGGGGCAGCGTGGGCATCGAGCCAGACTTCTGGGATGCCCTCGCGCAGGCGTAGGCCGAGCATGATTTTCTCCATGTGGCGGTCGGCGTCGGTAAGCCGCTCGGTTTCTTTGATGGGCAGCTCTCCGCGGCCGAGGGCGTCAATATAGCGCGAGGGGTGCTTGACGTTAAAGAAACGCTCGTTGCTCAAGTGCGAGTGGGCACCGGGGCCTGCGCCCCACCAGTTGCCATCTACCCAGTAAATGCGATTGTGCTCGCACTCGCCACCGGGCTTGGACCAGTTGGAGACTTCGTACCACTCAAATCCTTCCGCCTCGAGGGTGGTCGAAATCATCTCGTAGCGCCGGGCTAACACGTCCTCGTCCGGTGCGGGCAGGATACCTTTGTTGACCTTGCGCGCCATGCGGGTGCCGTCTTCTACGATGAGCGAATAAGCACTGACGTGGTCTACGCCGGTTTCTAGCACTCGGTCGAGCGTTTCGCGCACGTTGTCATCGGTTTCGGTGGGCGTGCCATAGATCATGTCCAGGTTGACGTGCTCGAAGCCAGCGGCGCGGGCCTCGCGAGCAGCGGCGAAGGCGCGGCCGGGGGTGTGGGCGCGTTCCAGGACTTGGAGAACGCCCGGGGATGCGGACTGCATGCCGAGGCTGATGCGGGTATAGCCGGCGTCGGCAAGCTGGGCAAAATACTCCGGTGAGGTGGACTCCGGGTTGGATTCGGTGGTGACCTCCGCCCCTGGCGCCAAGCCGAAGGTGGAGCGGACGGTATTGAGGATCCGGGTCAGCCCCTGCCCGCCCAGCAAGGAAGGCGTGCCGCCGCCAATGAAGACGGTCTCGGCCGGGCGCCCCACGCGCACGGCCGCCAACTCCAGCTCGCGATCCAAAGCATCCAGATAGGGTCCGGTGAGATTGCGCGGGCTGCCCAACTCGCCCGGAGTATAGGTATTGAAATCGCAATAGCCACAGCGAGTGGCGCAGAAGGGAACGTGAATATACAGCCCGAAGGGTTCAGTCATGGATAAAACCCTAATAGGGAGGGGAACAAAATGGCCGAAAGCGGGGTTAAGCATGTAATATATTTCCATCTTCCCAAGTAGAAAGGCCCCCTCAGTGGAACCTCCGAGTCGATGTCCCTACCTCCTTCTAGGCGGTGGGGAGTAAATCATGTTATCGGCTATTGTGATGATCCTGGCCGGCTTCGTAGTCATCGGCCTCATCATCGTCGCGAATGCATACTTCGTGGCCCAGGAATTTTCTTTCATGTCCGTGGACCGCACACAGCTGCGGACCCAGGCTGCTGAGGGGGATAAAACAGCGCAGCGCGCGCTGGCTATTACCCAGCAGACCTCCTTCATGCTCTCCGGCGCGCAGCTTGGTATTACGATTACCGGCCTGCTCATCGGCTATGTCGCGGAGCCGCTCGTAGGCCAGGGACTAGGTACGTTACTCGGCGGCGTCGGTGTTCCGTCCGCGGTGTCTGTCACCGTGGGCACCATCGCGGCGCTTTTCATCTCCACGATTGCAACCATGCTCTTCGCGGAGCTTTTCCCCAAGAACTACACCATCGCCGCCCCCATGAAGACGGCGCGCTGGCTGGCCGCATCCACGCAAATCTACCTGCGGATTTGCGGCTGGCTCATCCACTTCTTTGAGTATTCTTCCAATGCCATCCTCAAGGTCTTTGGCATCGAGCCGGTAGAAGACGTAGACTCCTCCGCCACCGCCGATGACCTGGAATCCATCGTGGATTCCTCCCACGAGGCTGGCGATCTGGATGAAAATACCTACATGGTGCTAGACCGTCTGCTGGACTTCCCTGAGCACGACGTAGAGCACGCCATGATCCCGCGCTCCCGCGTGGACGTCATTGATCCGGACACCACCCTCGGTGAGGTCCGCAAGATGATGTCTACCGACCACACGCGCTACCCCGTCATCGATGACGAACATAATCCGGTGGGTGTGGTGCATCTTATCGATGTCCTGGGAAGCGACCTTCCCGCCGCCACCAAGGCCACCAGTATCATGCAGGAACCCGTGGTGGTCCCTGAGCTGATGCCGCTGCCGGATGTGGTGGACGAGCTGCGCGATAGTGACCAAAAGATGGCCTGTGTCATCGATGAATACGGTGGCTTCGTAGGCATCGTGACCATGGAAGACTTGGCCGAGGAAATCTTGGGCGATGTCACCGATGAGCACGATATCGAAGAAACCGAGGAAATCACCGAACAGGACGATTCCCACTGGTTAGTCGACGGCGATACGCCGATTGATGAGATCGAGCGCGCCATCGGCCACGACCTGCCTGAGGGCGACTTCGAGACCGTCGCTGGCCTCATCATCGCCCACTCCGGTGCGCTGCCTGAGGTAGGCGAGGAACACACCATCCAGCTCGAAGCCGAGCCAGATGACTGGGTGGACCACGATGAGGCGCCCGTTCGATCCATCCGCCTGCGGGTGCAAGAGGTGGACCGACACGTGCCGTCCGTCCTTGCCATCGAGCTGGTGGAGGATTACTCCGACCACTCCGATGACAACGATGAGAAGGAGGATGCATAATGACCGAATCTTGGTGGTTTAACCTCCTCGTTACCCTGCTCATCATCGCCGCTTCCGGCTTCTTTGTGATTATCGAGTTCTCCTTGATGGGCGCTCGCCGCAACCGTTTGGAAGAGGATGCGGAAAACTCCCGCACCGCCCGCGCCGGCCTGCGCTCGCTCAATGAGCTGACCATCATGCTCGCCGGCGCGCAGCTGGGCATTACCGCCGCCACCTTCGTGCTAGGCGCTGTGACCAAGCCCTGGGTGCACCACCTGCTCATGGCACCGCTGGAGGCCGCGGGCCTGCCGCTGGGCATTGCCGACGTCGTTAGCTTCCTCCTCGCGCTCTTCATCGTCACCTTCCTCCACCTTGTTCTAGGTGAGATGGCGCCGAAGTCCTGGGCTATTACCCACCCGGAGACCGCCCTGCAGTTCATCGCGGTCCCCGCACGTGGCTTCGTGTGGATCTTCCGCCCGCTGCTGAAGTGGATAAACATAATGGCCAACAAAATGGTGTCCCTGGCTGGCGAAGAGCCCGTCGACCGCGCCGGTGCGGCCGGCTATGATGCCGAGACCCTGCGCACCTTAGTCGAGCACTCCCGCGAGACCGGTGCGTTGGACGATGAGTCTGCTAACCAGATTTCTGATGTCATCGAGTTGGAAAACTCCACCGTTGGTGCCATGGCTCGCGAGCACGGGTCTGAGGTAGTGCCCCTGCCTTCCGACGCCACCGTGGAAGACCTCCAAGACCTCGTTGTGCGCAAGAACATCATGCGCGTGCTGGTCTTCCCTAAGGACTCCCGCGTCCCGCGCGTGGTCCACGTGCGCGATACCCTGCTGGCCGAGCCGGAGACTCCGGTACTCGAGTTCTCCCGCCCTGCCCTGTCCGTGTCTTCTTCCACCACCGTCCAGAAGACTCTGGACCACATGCGTGCGCGCAATGAACAGCTCGTCATGGTGGGCAAGGCCGATAAGGACAATGCCGTATGGATCCTTACCTGGGATGACATCATGGGCCAGCTATGGCCGCAGATTACCGAGCAGCTAGACAAGGTCACCCCTCCCCCGGCCGTCTAGTTCCTGCCGCGTCCTCGCCCGCGCCCGCGCCCGCTTCTTTGTGGCCGGCGCGGGCTTTGCCGTTTTGCACCCACTCGCAAGGGCTGTTGCCCCCGACTGTGGATAACTGTGGCCGTAACTTTCCCAGCCGCCACTTCGCTCACTCGCCTTTCCCTGCGGCCTTGTTATCCACAGGCCCGGCCGCCACCTCCTCGCGCCGGCCGGCAACGTGCCCTTTCCTAGGAGGCATGACACCGCCACTGACCAATATCAATTCCATCCGCGCCAACCACCCCACCTTCTGGACCGACCTGAAAAACGGCACCTACCTCAAACTCGCACCGCGCATCGCAGTCCGGCGCGATCACTACCGTTGCCTCGACTTCCCCTCCCAGCTGCGCCTGCGCGCCATCGCCGCCGCCCGCAGCGCCTATACGGCGGTGCTCATCTCCAAGTCCGCCGCCCGCGTGCACGGACTGTGGGTCATCGCCACAGCCGAGGAAAAAATTGAAATGGCCCTTCCCACCAATACGCTTCCCCACAAGGACCGCCGCCATCCCGAGCGCATTTATCGCAAGGCTTCCCTTCCCGAGCCCGTTCTCGTGGACGGCACCCGCTGCGTTTCCAAGGCCCGCGCGGTTATCGACGTCGCCCGCTACCACGGCTTCACCGACGGCCTCATCGCCGCCGACTCGGCTTTGCGTTCCGGCCTCAGCCGGGAAGATATCAAGGAAGAGTTTGCCCACATGGGCCGGGTGCGCAATAGCCGCATCGTCCGCGCCATAATCCACCACGCCTCACCTCTTTCTCGCTCTCCCTACGAGTCTTTCGCCCGCGCCCTCCTCATTGAGGCCGATTTCCCCTGGCCCATGTTCTTCGAGGCGTCGTTCACCGCGTTGCCCGACATCACGACCGCCCTATGCATCAACAACGCCTACCTCATCGACATAATCCCCGCGAAGGCGGCTGCCCATCAGCGTGAGCGTCACCGACGTCTGCGCGAGGCCGGCTTCACCGTTCTCTGCTATACCCCTCGGCAGCTCATCGACCACCCCACTTGCTTCCTGAACGACCTCATTTCCACCATCACCGCCAGACAAAAAGCTGCGCGTTCTGCCTAAGTCCACGCTTCCTGCCTCCCGCCTTCCTCTACCCCGCCCTTCGCGCTCACCAGCGGCGCTTTCGCCGCGGAATCCGCTGCGCCGGTGAGCGCGAAGGGCGGACGATGGCGAATGCCTCGCAAGAGAATCCACCGAAACTTCGCCCGCAATAAGGAAGAGCCTCCGCGAGCATATGCTCGCGGAGGCTCTTCTGTTTCCAGCTAATGCCTCAACAGGAAGGTCTTACTGGTTGATGCGCCATGGGACGCTGTTCTTCGGCAGCATGCCGTGGGTGTAGAGGTAGTCAATGGTGGACAGGATGCCCAGCACCGTGCCGCCGCCTACGAGTGCAGCCAGGAAGGAGAACCCTGCGACGGAAGACATGTCTGCGTCCTTGCCGTCCTTACCGTTGATGCCATCGCGGCCGTCACGTCCGTCTCGCCCATCACGCCCATCACGCCCGTCGCGGCCATCGCGACCATCCTGGCCGTCTTCGCCGTCGCGGCCATCGCGACCATCCTGGCCGTCTTCGCCGTCGCGGCCGTCCTTACCGTCCTGGCCATCCTTGCCATCGCGACCATCCTTGCCATCGCGACCATCGCGGCCATCGCGGCCGTTCTCGCCATCCATACCATCACGGCCGTCACGACCGTCACGGCCGTCCTGGCCGTCCTTACCATCTACGCCGTCCTGGCCGTCTTTACCATCTACGCCGTCCTGGCCTGGAACAACTGCGGCTTCGGTAGTGGAAGGCTCGGTGGATTCCTCAGAGGTCGGCTCTTCGGTGGCCGCTTCTTCTGCAGAGGTCTCCTCAGTAGAGGTCTCTTCTGCGGACTCGGACGGGGTAGTCTCTGCAGAGGTAGCATCCTCAGAAGCCGGAGCCTCCGAAGTGGTCTCTTCAGAAGTAGCTTCCTCGGAAGTGGTCTCCTCGGAGGAAGGCTCCTCAGAAGGCTGGTCCTTGGTCTTCTTACCGTTGAGCATATCGGAGCACAGCTGGCCAGCCGGGGCGTTCACGGCCGCGAGATCGGAAGCTGCGGTGGAGATGTTGTTCAGGGAGTCTTCGATGCTCTTCTGCTGGTCCTTGCTCAGCTTCAAGTCGCCAGCTACGCCCGCGCCAGGAACCAGGCCCGCGATGGTAACGGCTGCATTGAAGAGCTTCAGGATTACTGTGGTGCCCTTGCCAAACACGCCGTCGGCGAACTTAAGCAGGCCGGAGACGGTCTTCTTAGCGGCATCCGGGTTGTTCATATCAACGTCGGCATCGGCGTTGTCGATGCGGCCGATGGCCATGCCCTGGGCGCGAGAGAGGTCCCAGGTAACCGTCTTGTCCTTTTCGCCTTCCTTGACCAGCTTGGCAATGCCGTCCCAGGTCTTGCCGGAAATCTTGTCAATGAAGTCGGACGGAACCAGGTCACCGACAACCGGGATGACTTCCCAGACGGTCTTGATAATTTTCTCGCCGCCATCGTAGAAGGCCTTAGCCAAGGCAAGCTTGAGGTCGAGCAGGTTGCCTTCCTTGTCAGGGGCATCAGTGACCTCACAGACGAGCTTGTCCTTCTGCTCATCCTTGACCACCTTGACGTTGACGTCGCCGTTGGAGGCCTCAGTCTGTGCGAGTTCCTCGAGGGTAGTTGGCTTTGCAGACTCCTCGGAAGCCGGAGCCTCGGCGGTCTCCTCCGCGCCGTCTACGGCGTACGGGGTGATGGACTCGGCGGCGTCTTCTTCTGCGTCGAGTTCTTCCATCGCCTTATCGCCGGCGTTGTTTTCCTCCAGCAGGTTGCCGTCCTCATCGAATTCGATGCCGTTGAGGCTTACGGTATCGTCGGTGGTCTTTTCTTCGACGAAGGTGGTGTCATCGGCTGCGACGGCGGTAGGAACAACGGTAATGGAAGAAAAGGTGGCTACGGCCACTGCGCTGGCAATGAGGCGAGAAGTTCGGCGTGCGCCCATGGTTTAACTCCCTGTAGATGTGGTTAAAGAATGTGATTGCGCGCGCCGCGTGTGGATGGTGCTAGGTCACGGCGTTCGCTTGGACGGGGATTACCCTACAGCGCGTTGAGAGTATTTTCTACTTAGATTTTAAGGTTGATTCAGCAACAATACCGCTGGATATAGCACCCAAGCCGCTGAACAGGCATAACAAAAGTTATATGGAACGGCTGTTAACCTAAAATTTCCCTAAATGCTTCCCCGAATTGGGGCACCCTAGCGCAGAAAGACTTCAACGGCCACCGAGAGAGGGAATCTCGGTGGCCGTGAACATCCCCTTGCGTAAAACAAGGAAGTCTATGTGGTTTATGCAGTTGTAGCCCGACGGGCCGCCTCGCGCTTAGCGCGGACCTTTTCCACCACCGCGGCAACTCGGGCGCGCTCTTCTAGGAACTGCGGTGGGTTATGCCCGCGCATAGTGCGCACATAGGCCGGGTGGGTATCCAGCACCGTGTGCTTCCACGCTTGGACCGCAATGAGGGCGGACTCGCCGGTGCGCTTGTACAAGTGCGGCAGCGAGACCATGTCGAGGTTGCGGGCCACGGCGTCGGTTTGCGCAAGCACGTACTCGACTACCTCGCGGAGGTAATCCGCCACGGCCTGGGTGCGAGAGCGCAGGGACTCGGCCAGCTCGTGCACCACGATGGGCTTAGAGATGGGGAATCGCTCGTCCAATAGGCGCGGGGTAAGTTGTTCCGGCTCTTCCACGTCGTTCACGCCGGAAGAAGCGGCGGAAATGGTGCCGGAGCGCACGCCGGAGACCAGGGCTTGGCGCAGGCCCATCAGCTCGCCTACACAACGGCCGGAGTCAACGCGGGCGTCTTCAACGATATCGCCTAGCTCAGCCAGGCAATCCATGCACAACTCTTCGTCCCAATCCTCGATGGCTTCAATGAGGTGCTCGAGGTACTCTGCGACTTCGTCGCCGATATTGTAAATCTCTTGCGTAAGCTCGCGGTGGCGCAGCTCGGCGGCGATTTTGTGCATTGGCTTCGAGCCACTCCTTCCACGGTCTCATTTCTAACCTCTAGTAGAGGTTGAGGTTTGCTGTAACGCCTCATGACTTTATGCGAGATCCGCCGCCGCGAGCGCGCGACACTCCGAAGCCATTCACAGGTTTATGGCAGGTTGGCCCGCACTGGGGTGAGGATGGTGGGGTGAGCTGCAGAAGGGGGCGTCGACAAGCAGGGCATAAAGAAACACCCGAGGGAATTCCCTCGGGTGTACCCGTCGCGCAGCCTAGCGCTTGTACAGGTGCTCGATGGCTGCGGCGTAGCGCTGCGAAACCACGTTGCGCTTGACCTTCATGGTGGGGGTCAGCTCGTTTTCTTCCTCGGTAAGGTCAGATTCGAGGATGTAGAACTTCTTGATGCCCTCCGCATGGGAGACGGTGGCATTGACCTGGTTGATGGCGTCCTGCAGCTCTGCGCGCAGGGTCGGATCGGTGGCCAGCTCGCGCATGGAGCGATTCTCCGGAATATTGTGGTCTAGCTTCCAGCGCTTCAAAATGTCCGGATCCAGGGTCAGCAGCGCGCCAACGAAAGGCTTACCATCGCCTACCACCATGGCCTGGGAGATAAGAGGATGCCCGCGCAGGATATCCTCCATCGGGCCAGGCGAGACATTCTTGCCGCCGGCCGTGACAATGAGGTCCTTCTTGCGGCCAGTGATAACAAGCTTGCCGTCTTCATCAATCTCGCCCAGGTCGCCGGTGTTGTACCAGCCATCCTCGAGGGCCTCGGCCGTGGCTTCTGGATTATTCCAGTAACCGTGGAAGACGATATCTCCCTTGATGCAGATTTCGCCTTCATCGTTGATGCGGAAGGTCACGCCACCCATCGGCGGGCCAACGGTGCCGATGGACTGGTCTACAAAGTCCACCGCGGCCGCGGCGGCGACCTCGGTCAAGCCATAGCCCTCATAGACCGGGATGCCGATACCGCGGTACCAGTGCAGCAGGTCATGGCCCATGGCCGAGCCACCGGTAATGCAGTAGCTCACGTTGCCCCCCACGCCATTGCGGATGGTGGAGTACACCAGTTTGTCAAAGACCTTGTGCTTGGCTTTCAGCAGGCGGTCCGGGCCCTCCGGCTTATCCAAAGCCTTGGAGTACTCGATGGCGATCTTCTCGGACTGCTCAAAGAGCAGGGTCTTGATGCCAGAATCAGCCGCCTTAGCAGCAGCAGAATTGCGCACCTTTTCAAAGACGCGTGGCACACCCAAAATGACGTTCGGGCGGGAGCGGGCAAACTCGATGGAAATGGTGGAAAAGTCTGACCAGTGGTTCTGGGAGGCACCACGCATGGCTACCGCAATGGATACCGCGCGGGCAAAGACGTGTGCCAGCGGCAGGAAGGTCAAGGTATGGCTGCCCGGGACGGCAAAGATACCAATGGGATTGGTGCACAGGCCGCGGGTCTGGGCTAGCCAGTTGCGGTGGGTGAGGATGCAACCCTTGGGGCGTCCGGTAGTACCCGAGGTATAGACCAAGGAAGCCAGATCATCGGTGGAGGTGGCCTTGATGCGGGCGTAGACCTCCTCGGCGGCCACGCCGCGGCCCTCGAACTTAAGGGTGTCAATGGCGGAGGAGTTGATTTCTAGGACGCGGCGCAGCTGGGAGGGAGAGCCCTTGAGATTGGGCTCGCCGTCTTCTTGCAAGACCAGGTTTTCTACCAATTCGGAGTGCTCGCGGGTTTCGGTAATGGCGAGCACGGCACCGGAGTCCTCAATGATCCAACGCACCTGGGAGGCAGAAGAAGAGGGATAGACCGGCACCGAGGCGGCACCCGCAGCCCAGATGGCAAAGTCCAGCAGGGACCACTCATAACGGGTAGCAGAGATGAGAGCGACGCGATCCCCCTGCTGCACGCCCAAGGCGATAAGTCCCTGGGCTACTTCAAAGACCTCATCGATGAATTCTTTGCCCATGACATTAACCCACTCGTAGTTAGCCGGGCGGGTGAACATGACGCCATTAGGGCGCTTCTTCGCGGTGTCCATCAGGGCGGTCAGGCAGGTTTCGCCCGGCTCGATAGTAAATTGGGCTGGGGTGTGGACTTCTTGCAGGGTCACGCGGTGTCCTTTCGAACAGCTAATTATTAATCTCCGCCTACTGTACCAATCTGTTCCCCAGCGGGCGCGTTGCACCCGTGGCACAATGTGGCCTGTGACTACCCGCGCCTTGCTTGAAGAACTCGCCCAGCGCCACGGTGTGGCCACCAGCTATACCTCCCAGTCTGGTTTCCCCGTCCACGTCGCTGATGACACTATTGCCTATACCCTGCGCGCCTTGGGCGTGGCCATCGATGACAATCCGGACGATGCGGCGCTAACGCAGCTGCTTTACGACGACTACCTGGACCGCTCCTCCCAGCCCTTACCCCACTGCGTTGTCGCGCCCCAAGGCCAAGAGCGCGGTTTCGTGGTCCACGTGCACGCGGGCGATGCTGCCAACGTACACATTGAGTTGGAGGAAGGAGGCACCCGCGAGGTCTACCAGGATCCCAATGATGCCCCGGACGCGAACGTCGATGGCACGCTTTGGGGCGAGGCGAGCTTCCACATCCCCGGCGATCTGCCCATGGGATACCACGAGCTGGTGTTGGAGTCCGGGGGCATCGACAAGCATGCCTGCCCGCTAATTATCACCCCGGCGCGCCTTTCTACGGCCGATGAGTTTGTGGAGCGCCCCATTAGCGGCGTGATGGCGCAGCTGTATTCGGTGCGCTCGGAGTCTTCTTGGGGTATCGGCGATTTTCAGGATTTGGGGCAGCTAGCAGAGACGCTGGCCCCGCACGCGGATTTCTTGCTGGTCAACCCGCTACATGCCGCCGAACCGCTACCACCGGTCGAGGACTCGCCGTACCTGCCCACCACGCGGCGCTTTATCAACCCGCTCTACTTGCACATCGAATCCATCCCGGAGCTCAAGCTCCTACCGGAGGACTTACAGGATGATGTACGCGAACTGGCGGAGGAGTTTCGCCAGCGCAACCGCAGCGCCGAAGAAATAGAGCGCGACACCATTTTTGAGGCCAAACTGCAGGTGCTGCGCGAGCTCTTTAACTACCAGCCCTCCCCGGAGCGCGAAGAGGCCTTCGTGCGCTACGCCCGCGAGGAGGGCCGTGGCCTGCGCGATTTCGCGTATTGGTGCGCGCAACAAGACGCCGCCGCGCAGTCGGGCCAGCGCCATGCCGAAGGCCTGGACATGGACAAGCTCACGCGCTTTTATTCCTGGCTACAGTTCCTGTGCGATGAGCAGCTAGCCGCCGCGCAGCAGCGCGCACTCGATGCCGGCATGCGCCTGGGCCTGGTGACTGACCTTGCCGTAGGTGTGCACCCGAGTGGTGCCGATGCGGTGAACCTCGCCGAATACTTGGCACCGCAGTGCTCGGTGGGCGCGCCGCCAGATGACTATAACCAGCAGGGGCAGGATTGGTCGCAGCCGCCGTGGCACCCGCAGCACCTTGCGGCGGCGGGCTACGCTCCGTGGCGCGACATGCTCTCCACCGTGCTGCGCCATGCCGGCGGGGTGCGCGTGGACCACATCTTGGGCCTTTTCCGCCTGTATTGGATCCCGCGCATGGCCAGCCCGCTGACGGGTACCTATGTCTCCTATGACTTTGAGGCCATGGTGGGCATCTTGGCCCTAGAGGCGCAGCGCGCCGGCGCGGTGGTCATTGGTGAGGACCTCGGCACCGTGGAGCCATGGGTACAAGACGTCCTCGCCCACAAGGCCGTATTGGGAACATCCATCGTGTGGTTTGAACGCGACGTTGATAACTACTCCCCGCTGCCGCAGGACAAGTACCGCAAGCTGGCGCTGTCCTCGGTCAATACGCACGATCTGCCACCGACCTTGGCCTACCTGCGCGGCGATCATATTTCGCTCCGCGCGCGCTTAGGCGTGCTGACCCGATCGGTGGAGGACGAGCAGCGCGATGACATCGAGTGGCAGGCCCGTGTACTCGGCACCGTGGCGGATCGCGGCCTCTTGCCGCAGCGCGATTACCTCGTAGATCCGGATGAGCGCGCTTCTCGCGGCGCGGAGGAGGATATAAGCGTAGCGCTGCATCGCTATATCGCAGGTACACCTTCGGCTCTCGCGTGCACCAGCTTGGTGGACATGGTGGGTGATGTGCGCGCACAAAATCAGCCAGGTACCACGAACGATCTTTATCCCAATTGGTGCGTGCCGCTATGTGATACCAACGGCGCTCCCCTGCTCATTGAGGATCTTCCTAGTCTGGAATTCTTCCAGCGCTTAGAGGCCACCAGCCGGAAGGCCTAACGCTGGGCCTAGGCGCTGGTACGGCGGTGGAGCGGGTTTAGGTCCACAGGCCAATGAGGGCGACGACGATGACCAGCGCGATCATCGTCCACAGTGTGAGAGAGACGCGGGATTTAGGCAGGGCGCGCTTGCGCTTTACGGGCTGTGCACCAGGCGTAGCCGCCGAGGCGGATGACTGGCCGTCGCGCTTTGCTTCGGGGTCCCACAGGCCCTCGCGGGGGTTAGCGCGCAGCTCAGCGCGCTCTTGTCGTGCGCGCTCGTTATTTTCCTCAGCCATGGTGGTCTACTTTAGTGCTGCGGCTGCGCCGCTGGGAAATCATGCGCTTGCCTCGGTTGGCTACGTAATCGACACCCCACATCAGGCACCACGCTACGATCACCATGAGTGGCACGGCGATGGCCACCACGATGACCATTTGAATCCACACGGGCGCTTGCACCAACAATTGCGATAGCGTGCTGCCCAAGCTTGTCAACCACTCCATGGCTACTTATCCTACTTGCTCGCGGTAGTCTGGCTGACATGTCAAGCGCCCAGATTCCCGTTACCGTCGCCACCGCTTCCGGCCGGATCACCGGCGTGCGCCGAGATGGCCTGCACTATTTCCATTCGGTGCGCTATAGCACCATCCCCAGCCCCTACTCGCCTGCCGAGCCGCTCCAAGGCACTCGCGACCAGGATGCCCGCGAGCCGCACCCAGCAGATATCGCTTTGTCCATTACCACTCCTGCCGATGCCAACGACTGCCCCGTCGTGGTCTATATTCACGGCGGGCGCTTTGAGCACGGCTCGCACGAGGATCCGCGGCTGTCTGGGGAAAAGAATGCCCGCCACGGGGTAATCCAGGTCAACGTGGGTTACCGGGTGGGCTTGGCCGGCTTTGCGCGCTTCGACGGCGACGAGGCGGACCGCTACCGCGGCATCGATGATTGCCTCTTGGCCTTGGAGTGGCTACAGGACAATATCGAGGCCTTTGGTGGCGATAAGACCAATATCACCTTGGTGGGCCAATCCGCCGGGGCGGCGATAAGCCTGTGGCTCGCACGCCGCGATCACTTCCGGGGAGGTTTCCGCCGCGTGCTGGCGCTCTCGCCGGCCTTCCCGCGCGACCGCTTTGAGTACCGCGTCACCGACCTGCGCAAGGCCCTCGGCGTGCCGGTAACGCGCGAGGCTTTAGAAAAGATGGACCCGGAATCGCTGGCCAAGGGGTATGCCAAATTCCGCAAGAAATATCGCTTCGATGTCGCCTTGGGCCCTGCTCCACTGCGCGCCGAAGAATTGGCGGATATCCCTATCGTGGTGACGTCTACCCGCGATGAGTTCTATGACATGCCCCAAGCCCAGCGCATTGACAAGATGGCACTGGCGGGCTTTATTACCAGCTACCTTTCACCCAAGTTTGGGATTTCGCAGGGGCGCTTCAAGCAGTGGCGGCAATTGGCGCACTACGTGGACCCGCAGCGGCCGATGGGCCGACTCATCGGTGATGCCGCAGTGCGCCGTTGGACCGCCCAGGTGGCCGCGCATTCCCCGGGCCCGACGTGGATGATGGAGTTTACGCGCACTGATTCCCCTGCGGTGCATTGTGCGGAATTGGGCCCGCTGTTTGGCGGAAGCGGGAACGAGGCCGGCGAGGAAACCCCCGCCGAAGAGCTCAACGAGTGGCTACGCCATTTTGCCACCACCGGTGAGCCCGGATTCCCCAACTATGGCGATGATCACCAGGTGCTGGAATTTGACCTAGATACAGGCGAGCGCCGCCTAGCCTATGCCACCTTGGACTACGTGGCCGCAGCCTTCTACAACGACGACGAGCTTTAATTACAGCGCAGCACGTAGCTTTTCGTCCGCTAGCTCATCAATCATCCACGGGCTAAAGACGCCAGGCATGGCATCGGCGGCGGCGAAGAGCCGTTCCGGCTCGACCCACTGGTAGGAATCTACTTCTTCGGGGTTGGGCTCCCAGGCGGCGTCGGCAGCAAGCTCGACGGCATATACCGGGCAGATTTCATTTTCTACCGTGCCCGAGGAATCCACCGCGCGATAAGAAAAATCCGGCAGGATTAGCCGCGGGGCGGATAGATCCGCCGGTTCGATGCCGAGCTCAAAGGAAGCACGGCGCAGCACCGCATCTGCGGTCTCCTCACCGGGTGCGGGGTGGCCGCAAAAGGCATTGGTCCACACCCCGGGCCAGGTGAGCTTACCCAGCGCGCGGCGGGTTACCAGCACCTTGCCGCCGCAGGTCAACCAGGCGGAGAAGGCAAAGTGCAGCGGAGTATCGGTGGTATGAACTTCGGCCTTGGGAGCGGTGCCGATGGGTTCACCCGCGGCAGAGGCCAAGACTACAAGTTCCGTCATAGATTAAGGTCTCCTACCCAGGTCACGTTGCCAATGTGCAAGCGCGCATTCCACAGGTTGCCGGGCGTCACGTCAAAGCGGTACTGCAGGTTGACCGAAGCGCCCGCGCCCAGCGGGTGATCGAGTCCCGGGGGCTCCACGTCTGGGGCAGATTCCTTGTCATAGGGCAAGGAGTTGATCTTGGCCCAGCCGCCGTTGCCATCGGCGCGCTCAAGGGTGGGATCTTCAAAGGCGTCGACCGGCAAGGGCACGTCGTTTTCATTCTTCAGCAGGATGGTCACCACGGTGCCACCGGAGTTGCTATCGGTATACACGCCCTGCAACTCCCAGCTCACACCAAGGCCCTTATCCTCTACCGGCTCGGCCAGGTTGGAGGTAACTTCCTTATCATCGGTGTCCTTGGCCTCGTACGGGGCCTCTTCGGAGCTGGAGACGGTGATATTGTCCCCCAGCCCGGTTTCTTCCGGCTGGAGAACGCTGCATCCGGTCAGGGTCACGGCGAGTACGCTGACCACGCCCGCGCCGAGTGTGTGGGAAATTTTCACCGTGGATGGATCCTTTGCACGCGAAGATTGTTGTATTTCTGCACAAGTACCTTAGCCTAAACCTCCCTGAACTTAAGTATTTACGCTCGTTAACGCCGCATATGGCATACTGGGCAGTCGCTTAAATCTCTCCCCTCTTTCCCTAATTCCGCGCACTAACCGCGGTTCCGAAGTGAGTGTGGTCTACTTATGAATTCCATTTTGCGCATTACCCGCAGTGCCTCTGCCCTGTGGCCCTTTTATCTAGGCGTGCTGCTGACCGCCACGATCACTGCGGTCGTTGCACTGATCTCGCCGTTTTTGACGCGCGAAGCCACCGATACCATCGTGGGCGCCCTGCAGAACGACGCCCCACTGGGCGATGCGCTGCGCACGGTGCTGTTGCTGGCAGTGGCGCTTTTTCTTGCCGACGCCGCCAATGCCCTCTTCCGCAATATCGGCGGCTACATCGGCGATGTCATGGTCTCGCGCCTGCGCGAGATTTTGTCCACGCGCTACTTTGCCAAGCTGCTGGCCCTCCCGCAGGGCTATTACGATAACCAGGTCACCGGCACGATCATCGCCCGGCTGGATCGCTCGATTGCCAATATCACGCAGTTCGTGCAGTCCTTTGCCAATAACTTCTTCACGATGATCATCCAGACCCTCGCGGTGCTGGCCATTACCGCGTGGTATTACTGGCCGCTGGCTATCCTGCTCGCGCTGCTCTTTCCGGTCTACATGTGGCTTACCGCGCTGACCTCGAAGCGCTGGCAGAAGTTTGAGGCCGTCAAAAACGAAAATATCGACCTCGCCAACGGCCGCTTCGCAGAGGTCATCGGCCAAGTCAAAGTGGCTAAGTCCTTCGTGAGCGAAACCCGCGAGCTCTCCCACTTCGCTCAGCGCTACCGTACCGTGGTCGATACCACCAAGCCACAATCGCGCTGGTGGCACATGATGGATACCTTCCGTGGCCTGGCCATGGCTGTTATCTTCCTCGGCATTTACGGCGTGATTTTCTGGCGCACGCTCGAGGGGCATTTCTCCTTGGGCGATATGGTCATGTTGCTGCAGATGGTCTCCAGTGCGAAGCAGCCGGTCTTTATGATGAGCTGGATTGTCGATTCCGCCCAGCGCGCCATCGCCGGTTCCAAGGACTACTTCAAGGTAATGGAAGAAGAGCTCGAGCCCACGGCCCCGCGCGAATTGGTTGCTGCCACCACCGGTTCGCATACCCCGCGGCTCGACCTCACCCCGGTACGCCCGCTGGAGCCCACACCCGGCGCGCCGGTCTTCTCCTTTGACCACGTCTCCTTCGCCTACGAGGAGGGCAAGCCCGTTGTGGAGGATATTTCCTTTGCGGCCGCTGAGGGCCATAAGGTAGCGCTCGTGGGCGAGTCCGGCGGCGGCAAGTCCACTTTGGTCAATCTCCTACTGGGCCTATACCACCCCTCGGCGGGGCACCTCGATGTGCTGGGCCACCGGGTAGACGATCTCACTGCCTCGCGCCTGCGCGCCTCGGTGGGCGTGGTCTTCCAGGAGTCTTATCTCTTCTCCGGCACCATTCGCGAAAATATCGCCTACGGCAAGCCGGGTGCCACGGAGGAGGAAATCATAGACGTCGCCAAGCGGGCCAATGCCCATGAGTTTATCCAGGCTTTCCCGGATGGCTATGACACCGTTATTGGCGAGCGCGGCCTCAAGCTTTCCGGTGGACAAAAGCAGCGCGTCTCCGTTGCCCGCGCCATGCTTAAAGACGCGCCCATCTTGGTGCTGGACGAGGCCACCTCAGCGCTAGACACCAAGTCCGAGCGCGCCGTGCAGGCCGGCCTGGATGAATTAATGAAGGACCGCACCACGCTGATTATTGCCCACCGGCTATCCACCATCGCGGACGTGGATACCATCATCACCCTGGATCGCGGCCGCATTGATGAAATGGGCTCGCCGGCCGAGCTGGCGCAATCCGGTGGCATTTATGCCGAGCTACTCAAGCTCACCCAATCCACCTCGGCCGCGGACCGCCGCAGGTTGAAAAAGTATGGTTTTGTCTCCGGCTCTGCCTCCGAATCCGAAGACGTGGAGGAGGACTCCCGCTGGGCGGACAACGCAGATGAATAAAAGCGCGTAAAAGCGCTGGGGTGGCCGCGGGCTTCACGTTATGGTTATGGCCATGGAGTTTCCTAGCCTAGAAGAGTTGCAAGCCCGCGGAACCCGCAAGTGGACCGTCTTCGAGGAAGACGTCCTGCCGCTCTGGATTGCGGAATCCGACTTCCCCACCGCGCCCGCCATAAAGAAGGCGCTGGAAGACTTGGTGGATAAGGAAACCTTTGGCTATACCCCAGCGCCCAAGGCTTCGGGGCTGCGCGAGGCTGTGGCTGATTTTTATGACACGCGCTATGGCTGGCGCCCCAACTCCGACCATATTTTCTGGATCGGCGATGTGGTGCGCGGCCTATTGCTCGGCGTACAGTACTTCACCCGCAAGGACTCCCCCGTGATTGTGCCGGTTCCCTCCTACCCACCGCTTTTGGAGCTACCACGCACCGCGGGCCGCGAGAAGATCGAGACCAGCTTGGAACTGGATGATATTGAGCGCGCCTTCCAGGCGGGCGCGGGCTCTATTTTGCTGGCCAATCCCTATAATCCGCTCGGCCGCGTCTTGGACGAGGACTACCTCACCGGCCTGGTAGAACTGGCGGAAAAATATGATGCGCGCATCCTGGCCGATGAAATCCATGCCCCGCTGGTCTATGAGGGGCGGCATATCCCGGTGGCGTCGCTTAGCGCGGCGGCCGCGGAGCGCACCATCACGGTAACCGCTACCTCCAAGGCCTTTAATACTGCCGGGCTGAAGTGCGCGCAGATCATTTTCTCCAACACGGCCGATGTACACACGTGGAATGGCCTCACAGGCGTGGCCAAGGATGGCACGGGCACTCTAGGCGTGCTTGCTGCGGAGACTGCCTACCGCGAGTGCGGCGACTTCCTCGATGAAGAAATAGCGTACCTGCGGCAGACCCGCGATTGGTTGGTGGAGGAGCTGCCTCAGCGCATCCCCGGCTTAAAGACCAGCAAGCCGGACGCCACCTACCTGCTGTGGTTGGACTTTGCCGATACCGCTATCGGCGGCAACCCGCAGCCGGCCAAGTGGTTGCGGGAGAACGCGAAGGTAGCGCTTAATGAAGGCGATACCTTTGGCACCGGCGGCCCGGGCCATGCGCGGTTGAATTTCTCTACCTCACGCGAGATCTTAGAAGAGGCACTCGACCGCATGGAGCGTGCCTTCGCGGCTCTCGATTAATCCGGCGCGGCTGGGGCAACCATGTAGCCTGCATCACCCCCACACTTTGATTTCTCACCATGTGGGCAGTAATGTCTCATTACACGAACAGGCGCGACCCGCCACCTCGGACCGCGAGGACGATCCTCACCCCGCCACCACCCCTCGGCGGAACGGGAGCCTCATCGCATACTAGCTGTACATGGAAAATTAAGGAGCCACAATGGCTACCCCAGTTGCGTCACGCACCTCTAAGCCCGGCGCCACCATCGTAATTGCGTCGCTGATGCTGTTTTCGATGTTCTTCGGCGCCGGCAACCTCATCTTCCCGCCCATGGTGGGCGTTTCGGCCGGCACCAATTTTTGGCCCGCTGTCCTCGGCTTCCTCGCCGCCGGCGTGCTCCTTCCGGTCCTAGCCATTGTCGCCGTCTCCATTTCTGGCCGCTCCGTGCGCGACCTGAGCTCCAACGGCGGCGCGCTTTTCGGCCTCGTTTTTTCTGTGATGGCCTACCTTGCCATCGGCGCCTTTTACGCCCTGCCGCGCACCGGCGCCGTTTCTATGGAAACCGCCATCACCCCACTGCTGGGCTGGGAAGGAACCATGGCCAATGGCATCTTCAATGTGGTCTTTTTCCTCATCGCCCTAGCGCTTTCCTGGAAGCCGAATTCCATTATCGATACCTTGGGTAAATTCCTCACCCCGGCTTTGGTGGCGCTGTTGGTTATCCTCATCGCCTTGGCAGCTTTCAACAATCCCCGCGATCCCCAGACCCCTACCACGGACTATGCTTCTTCCCCCATGGTCACCGGCCTTTTTGAGGGCTATAACACCATGGATGCCATTGCGGGCTTGGCCTTTTCCATCGTGATTGTTGGCTCTTTGCGCTCCAAGGGGTTTAAGACCAAAAAGTCCTTGGTTAACGGCACCATCACCGCCGCGCTCGTTGCTGGCGCTTTGCTGGCCGCTATCTATCTGGGCTTGGCGTGGGTAGGCCAAACCATTCCTAATGGCCAGTCCTATGAGTCAGGAGCGCCCCTGCTTGCCGACGCCGCAAATCTCACCATGGGCACCATCGGCCAAGCCGTCTTTTCTGCCATCGTCATCTTGGCCTGCATGACCACCGCAGTGGGCCTTATCACCTCCACCTCAGCCTTCTTCGAAATGCTTGTGCCCAAGGTGAAGTACCACGTCTGGGCCTGCCTCTTTACCGCACTGTCCATCCTCTTTGCCTTCCAAGGCCTGGATACAGTGCTCTCCATTGCGGTTCCATTCATTACCTTCCTGTACCCGCCGGCTATCTCCCTTATCGCTCTCACCCTGATCCAGCCGGTGGTAAAGAAGTCCGTCGTCTTTTACTGGACCTACCGCCTGGCGCTGTGGGTATCGGTGCTGTGGTCGGCTCTGTCAGTCATCGCCGCCCAGGGCTGGGGCGCCGACGCTCTCGATCCCCTCTTGAGCCTGGCACCTGGCCAGTCCGTGGACTTGGGCTGGATTGTTCCTACCGCTATCGCGGCAGTCATCGGCCTGGTTATCGATATCTCTACCAAGGCCGGCGAGAAGCACGCCGCTGCCAACCCACCGGCGGCAGAGCCGGCGGAGGCCGATGCCCTCGCTGAGACTTAGTCTCTTAGTCCTGCCTTACCCCTCCCCTCCGCACATAACCACGGTGCCGAGGCGGAGGGGATTTTTATGCCAACAGGTCCCGGCGGCGATGCGGTATCGCCTCGCCCGGAATAGTCAGGCGGCGCGTACCGTTGGAAGAAGAGAACTTAGACAGAATTTTCCGAAAGCAAAAGGAAGGCTCCCCCGTGACCGAACGCGCGCATCTTTCCGTCTTGGACTTCTGCACCATCTATGAGGGCGAGACCCCAGCACAATCCATCGCCCGCTCTGTGGAATTGGCACAGGAAGCAGAAAAACTGGGCTATTCTCGCATGTGGTACACCGAGCACCACAATATGAAGTCCATCATGTCTTCTTCCCCAGCCGTGCTCATCGCCCATATCGGCGCAAAGACCGAGCGCATTCGCTTAGGCTCCGGCGGAGTGATGCTGCCCAACCACTCCCCTTATGTCATTGCGGAGCAATTCGGCACTTTGGAGGAGATGTACCCCGAGCGCATTGACTTGGGCGTGGGCCGCGCCCCCGGTACGGACATGAATACCCTCGGCCGCGCCCTGCGCCGCGACGCCCACTCTGCCGAACGCTTCCCCGAAGACGTCAAAGAGCTCAACTCCTATCTCGAGGGCAAGTCTTATATCCCGGGGGTCAGCGCCGTTCCAGGTGCCAATACCAACGTGCCGATCTATATTTTGGGCTCGTCCATGTTCGGCGCCTCGCTAGCCGCCAAACTCGGCCTGCCTTATGCCTTTGCTTCTCACTTTGCCCCGCAGCACCTCGAGCAAGCTACCACCTACTACCGCGAGCACTTCCAGCCTTCCGAGCGCTTTAGCAAGCCCTATGTCATCGCCGGCGTCAACGTCACCGCCGCCGATACCACCCAAGAGGCACAGGAAGAATACGAGCGCGTGTGCTTCAACCGCGTCAAGGCCTTCGCCGGCCGCGGCAAGCACCTCACCGATGAGCAAGTAGAGCAGATCATCGGCTCGTACCAGGGCCAACAGATCCTAGACATGCTGAAGTACTCCGCCGTCGGCACCGCCGATGAGGTGGCCAGCTACCTCGATACCTTCCAAGAGCACGCCAAGGCCGATGAGCTCATGGTCTCGCTGCAGTCCAGCTCGCACGAGGAAGTAATCAAGAATATGCAGCTGCTCGCGCAGGGCTGGCAGCTCGATCCGGCACGCGTAGCCGGCACCCCGAGCTAATCTTCGGCCCGCACCTGGCCTAAGTGGTCGATGGGAACGCCGGGAAACCGTTCCCGGAGTTTTTCCTCGAGTTCCCGCGGGCCTAGGTTCGCCTGCTCCGGCAGTCGCGCCGAATACTGCTGCGCTTCGTCCAAGGTAGAAACGCGTACCTCACGCGGAATCAGGGCAAGGAAATTTTGGCTCGGCTCGAGCGAATAGAACTGCATGCGCTCTAGCTCGGAGGCGGCGAAACTGGTCCGCTGGCGAGGTAAGGAAATTTCCTCGCCAATGCACAGCACCGGACGCGTCCTGCGCCGCCCTGAGGCCACCACCGCCAACATGGCGCACAGCGCCCCGCCTAGTGGCATGAGCGCGGCAATGAGATAAACGAAGTGCAGGCGCGTACCAGCCGGTTCCTGCAGTGCCGAGTAAATAAGCACCCCACCGATTACAAGCAGGGCGACGGCGATGATGACCGCCACCGTTACCGCCTTGCCTAGGCGCACGCTGCCGCTGGCCGCGCGTACTTCAATGGTTTCGATGCTCTCGTCCACGAAATCTTAGCCTAGCGTGCTCGCCTACTAACTCGGCGCTGGTCGGACGGCGCGTGGCCTTTTCCTTTGCCCTCCCCTCGACCGGGCGAGGCACGCATGCTCGGTAGCTTCATTGCATCAGCGCGCCTTAGAAAAATGGCATAGCATTATTGTGTTTCGCTCCGCTGCGAAAAGCCCCGGAGAGACTAAGGACAAAGGTTGAATGAGCCCACGCGATAAACAGCAGCATAGAAAGATCGCTGATTACCTGCGAGAACAGATCAGATCTGGCGTGCTGCAACCAGGCGATTTTCTGCCTAGTGAAGCAGATTTATGCGAGAAGTTTTCTTCTTCCCGCGGACCCGTGCGCCAAGCAGTTGCGGCTTTGCGGGCCAAAGGGTTGGTTTCCTCCGGCCGCGGGCGCCGCTCCACCGTTTTAGCCTCTACCCAGGCAGAGCTTTTTGAATCCATCTATTCCATCTCCAGCTGGCTCAGCGAATATGACGTGGATCCACAGCAGCACACCCTGTGGCTGGCTCGCCGCCGCGCGCCGCGGGATATCACCCGCTTTCTGCGCGTAGACCCAGAACAAAATGTCGTCTTCGTCCACCGCGTGCGCTATACCGAAGACCGCCCCATTGCCATCGAGCGCATGTATTTCCCCATGGTGGTGGGAAAGCACATCCTAGACTTCGACGCGGATGCCGGATCTATTCATGCGCGCCTGCGCGACTGCGGCGTGGACTTTGATAATGTGCGCCGCGAACTCACCTTGGAAAAAGCCAACGCCGAGGATGCTGAGGCGCTTGGAGTAGCCACTGGCACCCCACTGTGGCGGCTCCAGATGGAAATATCCAACCACTCAGGCGAACCAGTCGAATTGGCGGTGTACCTCTACCGCGCGGACCGCATGAAGCTGGCTATGAATAGCGTACGTGGGGGCGTTTCACCCCTAGAAGTTATCCCCACACCAGGAAATTTTGCATAAGTTTCACGGCAGCTATCCCCACCGGCTACCCTGCTTTCTATGAGAAGATTCCGCGCCGGCAGGGCGCTGGGTAGCCTCGCCATGGCGGCCGCTGTCGGAACCGTATCAGCGTGCTCGGCAGGTCATACCGCGGTGGTTGATACCTCCCAAGCAGCTAGCGACTCCGCTTCTACTTCCCTTACCGTAGCCTCCACCTCGGCGGCCACCTCGCTGGATTTCACCACTACCGGTGGTGCCGCCATCCCCGCCGTACTCATGGACAATGTCTACGAAACTCTCGTGCGCATCGATGAGGACGGTTCTATCACCCCGGGGCTCGCCACCTCGTGGGAGATCAGCGACGATGCCCGCAGCTATACCTTCCACCTGCGCAAAAGCGTCACCTTTTCCAATGGCGATGCTTTTACCGCCGAGACCGCGGCCTTTTCCATTAATTACGTTCGGGAGAAATGGACCAATGGCATTTCTGCAGCCATGGATCCGGTAGCCAAGGCCACGGCCACCGATGATCACACACTCAAGGTGCGCCTCAAGCAGCCGTCGAATGGCTGGCTCTGGTCCATGGGCACAGCCACCGGCGCGATGATGACGCCTAATGGCATGGATAACCTCGCCGCCCAGCCGGTGGGTACCGGCCCCTATGAGGTTTCCCGCTTTGCGCCCTCGGAATTCGTTGAGCTGCACGTTCGCGACGGATATTGGGGAAAGCCTGCGGCACAGGATGTCACGGTGCGCTATTTCCCAGACACCATCTCCTCGGTCAATGCGCTGCAGGCCGGCGGCGTGGACGTGGTCTGGGGCGTGCAAAACCCGGAGCTTCTCGACGACGTCAAAGACGGCATCGCTACCGAGGTCGGCACCACCAATGGTGAGGTGCTGTTGTCCATGAATAATGCCCGAGCCCCCTTTGATGATCCGCGTGTGCGCCAGGCAGTCGCCTATGCCGTAGACCGCAAGGCAGCCAATGACGTGTTGTGGAATGGACTAGCCAAAGACACCGGCGGCGCACCGATCCCGCCTACGGATCCGTGGTTCGAGGGTAAGCACTACTACGACCACGACCCAGAAAAGGCCCGCAGGCTGCTCACGGAGGCCGGCGCAGAAGGGGCCGAAATCACGCTGACCACACCGACGTTGCCCTATGCCCAGACCGTCGCCGAGCTACTGTACTCGCAACTCACCGAAGTTGGTTTTAAGGTGACGCTGGAATCCGCCGAATTCCCGGCCGTGTGGCTAGGCCAGGTGATGGGAGCAAAGGACTATCAGATGTCGCTCATCTCCCACGTGGAGCCGCGCGATGTGCCCACCTTATTCGGCGATCCGGATTATTACCTCAACTACGATTCCCCGCGCACCCGCGAGCTTTTGGCCCAGGCCGATTCCGCACCCGAGAAGGACTACCCCAAGCTCATGGCACAGGCCGTGGATCAGATCATGGCTGATGCCGGCGCGCTGACTTTGATGAATATGCCCAATATCGTGCTCACCCGCGCCGGCGTGCGCGGATTGCATCCGGATCAGGTCACCGACGCGCTCATCCTGCGCGACCTGACTTCTGCCGACGCGGACGTGGACGCCAAAGCTGCCGCCGCAGATAACATCGAAAAGGAGGCCCGATGAGTTCCCTTCGCAATACTGGGCGCGCCATCGTGCGCCCGCTGCTGCGCTTTGCGTTAACGCTCTTTGCCGCCTCCATCATCATCTTCGCGCTCATGCGCGCGGTGCCAGGCAACCCGGCGCGGGTGGCGCTGGGAGTGAATGCGACCGAAGAGGCCGTCGACGAGCTCAGCTCTGAGCTGGGGCTGGACCGCCCGCTGCTTACCCAATATTGGGAGTGGGTAAAGGGCTTATTTACCGGCAGTTTTGGGCAGTCTTTGTCCTCGCAGCAGGATATTACGCCGCTGGTGGTAGACCGCGTCCAGGTCACGCTCATCCTCATTGGCCTGGCGATGCTGCTTGCGCTGGCCGGGGCTATCCCAATGGGCATGTGGCTGGCCCTGCGCAATCGTACCCGCAGCGCGGATGTGGTTTCGGCCGGCACGCAGCTGGGCATTGCGGTGCCCAGCTTCCTGCTCGGCATCATTCTGGTGGCCATCTTTGCCGTCCATCTGGGCTGGCTGCCGGCCAATGGGTGGGTGCCGCCGAACCAGGGCGCGGGTGAGTTTATCCGCCACCTTATTTTGCCGGTCATTGCGCTGGCCGTGGTGCAGGGCGCAATGCTGACTCGCTACGTGCGCTCGGCGGTGCTTGATGTGCTGCAGCAGGACTATATCCGCACCGCTCGTGCGCTCGGCCAGTCCCCGTGGGAAGCGCTAAAGCGCCATGGCCTGCGCAATGCGGCGCTGCCGGTGCTTACCGTGGCCGGCGTGCAGCTAACCACAATGGTCGTGGGTGCCGTGGTGATCGAATCCGTCTTTGTCATCCCCGGTATTGGTTCCATGCTCTTGGACGCGGTATCGGTGCGCGATCTGACCACGGTGCAAACCCTGGTCATGCTGCTCGTTGCCTTCGCCTTGGTAGTCAATGCCTTAACGGATGTGGCCTACCGATTCATCGATCCGCGCATCACGGCAGGTGAGAAGTAATGAAGCTGCGTTTTTCTGGCTGGCTGGGAGCCATCCTCGTCGCCGCCACGGTACTGGTGGCGCTGGTTTCGCTGGTGTGGACGCCCTATGACCCGACGCTGGCGCACCCGGATGTGCGCCTTGCCGGTCCCAGCGCCGAGCACCTCCTGGGCACGGACCGCTTTGGGCGCGATACCGCCTCCCGCATCATGGCGGGAGCCCAGATTACTGTCTTCGTCGGGCTCATTGCGGTGGGTATCGCCGCCCTCGTGGGCGTTCCATTGGGCATCCTCGCCGGCATGCGCCGCGGCACGTGGGCCGATGCGCTGGTGATGCGCGGCGCGGATTTGCTGCTTGCCTTCCCCGCCCTGCTGTTGGCGATTATTGCCGGCGCGGTCTGGGGCCCATCGACGCTTACGGCCATGGTTGCCATCGGCATCGCCGGCATTCCCTCCTTCGCCCGCGTGGCGCGTTCAGGCACGCTGCAGGTCATCACGCAGGACTATATTTCCTCCGCGCGCATTTCCGCGGTTCCGGGCTGGAAGGTAGCATGGCGCCATATCCTGCCTAATATTGCGGGCCTGCTCATCGTGCAGGCCTCTGTCTACTTCGCCCTCGCCATCCTGGCTGAGGCCGGCCTGTCCTACCTCGGCCTGGGCACTGCCCCACCGGCGGCCTCGTGGGGCCGGATGCTGCAAGATTCCCAATCGCTGCTGGGCACCGCTCCCCTGCAGGCCTTCTGGCCGGGACTGGCCATTGCGGCAACGGTGCTGGGCTTTAACCTGCTTGGCGACGCCCTCCGTGACCTCCTCGATCCCCGCCTGAAAGGATCCGCGCGATGAGCCTGCTCAAAGTAGATAACCTGGCTGTGACGACCCCCGGGGCCACCACTGCCCTTGTGGGGCCGCTTAACTTCGAGCTCGCGGCCGGTGAAAAGCTCGGCATAATTGGTGAATCCGGCTCCGGAAAATCGCTCACTGCGCTATCCATCATGGGGCTTTTACCCGATGGGGTACGCGCGAGCGGCTCCGTCACCGTGGATAGCCACGAGGTAGTCGGCGCACGCGATGCCCGCATCCGCCCCCTGCGCGGGAAAACCATGGCCATGGTCTTCCAAGAACCGATGAGCGCGTTGGATCCGCTTATGCGCGTGGGCAAGCAGCTGGCTCAAGCCGGGGTGCGCGATGCCGCAACCGCTCTCGAAGAGGTGGAGCTTGATGCCGACATTGCCTCCCGATTCCCACATCAGCTCTCCGGCGGCCAGCGCCAGCGCGTGCTCATTGCCATGGCCATGGCCGGCCACCCCGATCTGCTCATCTGCGATGAACCAACCACCGCGCTGGATGCCACCACGCAAGATGGAGTGTTGCGCGTCATCGAGCGCGTAACCAAGGCTCGCGGCACCGCTCTGATCTTTATCACCCATGACCTGGGCGTCATTCGCCGCATGTGCCCCAACGTCCTAGTCATGCACCAGGGCGCGGTGGTGGAATCCGGCCCCACCGAGCGCGTGCTTGGCCAACCCGAGCATCCCTATACCCGCACGCTCATCGTCTCCTCGCGGCCGCCGGAACTTAGCCTTTCTCCGGCCACGGCGGAAGATGCGTTGGTGACACTACGCGGGGTCAGCAAGGTCCACGGCGCACATGCAGCACTCGATGGCATTGATCTGCGTGTGCACCACGGCGAGCGTCTGGGCATCGTGGGCGGCTCCGGCTCGGGCAAGACCAGCCTGCTCAAACTCATCGCCGGGCTCGACCAGCCCACGAGCGGTGACATCGACGTCCGCGGCCGCGTGCAGATGGTCTTCCAAGACCCACAAGGCTCGCTCAACCCGCGCCTGAAAATCTGGAAATCCATCGCAGAGGCCATCCCTGGCAACCCCGGCAAGGCCGACAAGCGCGCTCGCGCGGCGGCCGCGCTCGAAGAGGTCGGGCTGCCATCCGAGAGCCTCGATCGCTTCCCGCACGAGTTCTCCGGCGGCCAGCGCCAACGCATTTCCATCGCCCGCGCGCTGTGCGGCGAGCCGGATATCTTGCTGGCCGATGAAGCCGTCTCTGCCCTCGATATGTCGGTGCGCGCACAGGTTTTGGAGCTACTGGCAGAGATCATCGACAAGCGCAAACTCACCTTGCTCTTTGTCACCCACGATCTCGCGGTGGTGCGCCACCTGTGCGAGAGCGTTGCGGTCCTTGAACGCGGCCGGCTCATCGAGCACGGAGCGACCGACTCCGTGTGGGCCTCGCCCAGCACGAACTACACGCGCCGGCTTATCGCGGCCGCCGAGATGTAAAGCGGGTGGCTTCGGGCGTAAGGTAGTCGGGTCAGATAACTCCGCCGAGAAAGGATCCTGCTGCTCCGTGGCCACCCAGCTTGATTATCCCATCCCGCAGCGCCCCAGCACCACCCAATTGCTCACCGCGTTTAATAGCGCCTCGGTGCGCTGGCCTGGTGCCCTGCGCGCGGGCTTGGCGATTCTCTTGCCCGGCGCCATCGCGCTGCTGACCGGCCACGACTACGCCATCCTGCTCATTTCCACCGGCGCGTTCACCGTCATCTTTGGCGAGGGCCACCCTTATCGCACCCGCCCGCGCGTTATGCTCACCGCCGGCACCGCACTCATTACCGTCGCGGCCGTGGGCGTGCTGGTAGGCCACCTCATCTTTGCGCCTGGCCACGGCCATTGGTGGCTGCTGCTGGCGGGCCTGTACACCACGGCATTGGCCGCCGTGTGCGGCTTTGCCCAAAATGCCCTGCGCTTGCCGCCGCCGGGCACCTTCTTCTTGGTCATGGTCGGCGGCGGTTCGGTGATGCTTGCGCGCACCGATGTCACCGTGGGACAGCTGCTCTTTTGGGCGCTGACCGGCATGGTAGCCAGCATCGTGCTCGGCATGGCGCCGGCGCTTATTGACGCCCACGGCCCCGAGCGCCGCGCGGTTGCCGCACTCGAAAAGGCCGCGGCCGCCTTCAAGGATGACCGCGACGATTCCTTGGCCCGCCACCACCAGGCGCAGACCGCGCTCTTTGCTGCCTGGCAGGCGCTTTCCGACGCCCACATTATCCGCGGCGGCCGCATCATCGACTCCCAAGGTGCCCACCTAGTGGAGCGCGCCCTCGCAGCCCAGCACACCATCGTGGCACATAACCGCGCCCTCGACCTCGGCTCCGATTCGGATCAGCTCACCGATAATGTCACCGACGTCGATCCGGATCGCACCGCCATCCCGCACACCCGCCCCACCGGCCGCTACCGCTTGTATCGCGCCGCGGTCCGGGATTCGCACGCCATGGTCACCACCCAAAAGGTTGTCCTCTCGGCGGCCATTATCGTGCTGGTGGGCCTCTCCCTCGGCTTCGACCGCCCGGACTGGGGCGTGGTCTCTGCTTTCCTCATGCTGCAATGGGGACCCGACCATGTGCCGGGTACTGTCCGCGGCATCCACCGCATGCTCGGCTCCGTCGTCGGCGTGCTGCTGTTTTCTATTCTCCATTACTTTGGCATCAGTGGCTGGACGCTCCTGCTCGCGCTGGCCGCGTGCCAATTCTGTGCCGAAATCTTCGTGGCCAAGAACTACGCCATCTGCGTTATCTTCTCCACCCCACTTGCCCTCCTCATGGGCAACTCCGCCACCCGGCCCCTGTGGCCCACCATCCAGGCTCGCTGCGGCGAGATCGTCCTATCCATCCTCGTCGCCACCGCGGTGCTGTGGCTATGGCAGCGCAGCGCCCCCGTGCGCAATCAGGCCCGCCTGCAGGTCCGCGCGATGGAGTCCATGGCCACCCTGCTCGGCCTGCTCTTTGTTAATACCCCAGATGCCGTACTGTCCGCGCGCCGCGACCTGCAATACGAGCTGCTCTCGGAGCGCCGCGCCATCCAGTCCCTCGCCGTGGATAACCCCGATACTGTGCGCCAATTCTGGGCACGGCACATTGCCGTACAACACGCCGGCTACTTCCTGCTAGATTTCTGCACCACCCACCCAGACCGCACGGCTACCCGCGCGGAGCTCGATTCCCTGGTGCACGAAGTCCGTGCGGCCCGCGCCGCCTAAAACAGCGGATACTCCTCCATCACCTCGTAGCGTGGGCCCCCACCACGGCCCTCACCGAGGTGGGATTGCATAAGGCAGACCCGGTCCGCGCAAAATTCCGGTCCCCGATACACCGAAAGTGCGCGCACATAATCCGCCAGTGCCCACGGCTCGCGGGTCCGCCGGCCGGCACGCGCGACGGTGAGGTGGGGGCGGTGGTGGCTAAAGGGGACGTCGGCAAACTGGCACTCCGCCATTAACTCCCGCACACCGCGCGCCTGCCCGCCGACGCCCACCCACAGCGTGCGCTGCTCAAAGCTCCCCGCCCCGCTTAAACGCACATCCAACGCCGCGCGCCCTGCCACCGCGTGAGCTAAGTGCTCGCGCACCGCCGCGGCATCATTGGGCTGCTCGCCATAAAACGCCACGGTCAGATGCCAATTATCCGGATCCGTCCAGCGCAGCTCATTAGTAGTTGCCGCGTGGATGGGACGCAGCGTATGCACCAAATGCTCGCGCGCGGCAGCCGAGGGCAATAACGCAGCAAAGACGCGGATCATGGCCTAGCTGGCACAGACATTGAGGCGCAGTTCCGCGTCCAGCACGTGTTCTTCCTCGCGCTCAAAGACGGCGAAGGCATGCAAAATATCCGCAACAGCGGTGGAATTATCATCAAACTCGGGCATGC
Organism: Corynebacterium sp. CTNIH16; assembly: GCF_032821655.1. Taxonomy (NCBI): domain Bacteria; kingdom Bacillati; phylum Actinomycetota; class Actinomycetes; order Mycobacteriales; family Corynebacteriaceae; genus Corynebacterium; species Corynebacterium sp. CTNIH16. The sequence goes on from NZ_JAVBIG010000008.1 coordinate 63,399, forward strand.
GATTACTTCTTTCAAACCACAAAGGAGGCACAAGAATCACGCTCGATTCTTCTGCCTCCACATAGTAGCTGACAATGATGTAATTATCCGCCCTTGACCACCGTGACCTGCCAACCAGCATCGCCCGAGCGATGAAAATCACGAATCTCGTGGCCCTCATCGGCCGCCCACTGCGGAATGGATTCGGTGGCCTGGGTGCAGTCAAAGTCAATAACCAGCGCCTCGCCTGGCTCCAGCTCCGCCATGACCTGCTTGGCCTCAATCAGCGGGAACGGGCAGACCGCGCCGAGGGTATCGAGCGCATAGCGCCCGCCGCCTAGGGCACGGGCCTTATCCTTCGCCTGCGGTTTGGTCTTGAGCGCTACCGCCCCGGTGGCAGTGGCAAAGCTCGGCAGCACCTTATCCTCGGCGGAGACCACCGAGTTATCCACGGATTCCTCGGTGGAGTAGGTCTGCGGCTGCTGCGGCTCACTCTTGGGTTTCAGCCACAGGCGCGCGCCCGCGCCGACGCCCAGGGCCATAAAGAACAGCGCTACCCATCCCTGGAAGCTAAACAGGGAGGTCTCCACCATGCCATTGCCCACGGTGCAGCCGCCGGCCAGCGACGCACCCACGCCCATCATGATGCCGCCCCAAATAGCGCGGATTGCAGTCTGTGCATCCGGGACACGCACGCGAAACTCACCGGCGGTCTTGGCGGCGATAAAAGCGCCCACCAATAGGCCGATGACCAACAGGGTGCCCCAGTTCATGCGCGCGGAATCGCCGGTGGCGCTCCAGCGGACGATGTCTGCCGTCGGCGTCGTGATGCCGAGGCCGCCATTGCGGCCAGCGTTGGCCGAAAGCACAAAGCCCACCGTGCCAATGATGCCAACGAGCACGGCCGCGATGTTCATGTTCAGCGGCTTGGCGTACCACGGCTGACCCAGGTCCACCTTGGGGCGGCCGGCGTCTTTGGCGCGATAGTGGCGCCACAGCAGGAAGGTCACGACCCACAGGACCGCCACCAGGATCCACGGCGAGATGTGCAGCGCGTCGTGGATGGTGGTTACCGGGAGGCTCCACTGCTTGAACCAATCATTGGCACCGGACAGCGGGCCGGACTTCATGGCCGCGGCCGAAAGCCCATAAAACAGCAGCGCAATCCACGAGCCGACCAGGCCCTCGGCCGAGCGGTACCACGTGCCGGACGCGCAACCGCCGGACAAGATGATGCCGAGGCCAAAGATGAAGCCGCCCACGATGACGGCTACCGGCTTGAAATCGCTAATCTCCGGCGAAAGCACGCCCGTGCCAGTCAACAGCGTCAGGCCAAAGGCATGCACCGAAATCAAAATGAGCAGGGCGGTAAAGCCGCGCCACGTCTTATTGAGGAAAATATCGCGCAGCATACCGGTTACGCAGAAGCGCCCGCGCTGCAGCACGGCGCCGAAGACGATGCCAGTGAGAAGTCCGGTAATAATCACTATTTCTCCTTGTTTCGAGTTAAGGACTTCAGCCTACGACACCTAAGACAGAATTGTCTATAATTGACGTACAACCCGGTTCTAAGGTGGCAGATTTCCGCGTTTCCGTCGGCCTTCCCTATGCCACCTCAGGCGCCCCAGCCGCTCCGGGCACGATTAAGGAGAATTAACCTATGGGAATCCCAGATGACGTAGTACTCGATGGATATACCCTCATCGAACAACACGCAATCGACCACGAGTTCTTGCTACGCGGCTCTCCGCTGGGCACCGAAACTCCCCTCCTCTTCACCCTGACCATTGCGGGCGTACTGCTGGTTGCGGCGAGCTTCTTTCTGCGCGGTGGCGCGCGGGTTGCCACCGGCCTGGTGGGCGCGATCCTCACGCTAACCAAGCTCTGGTGGATGCCCTTCGCGCTATGGCAGCAGTTCGACGACGGCCAAGTATTCGGCTACACGCTCAAGTACTTCCCGCAGTACTGGCCGGCAGCCTCCATCATCGTTGGTGTCATTGCGTTCATCGGCCTAGTCTCCGCCATTTTCCGTCGACCCTAGCCGGCCCCGCCCCCAGCAGGAGCTAGCCGCCAAGCACTGCAATGGCGATGTGCACCCGGTTAGTGCCATCGATCTTGGCCAGGATGTGTTTCATGTGCGTCTTGACCGTGGTCAACGAGATGAATAGCTGCTCGGCAATCTCGGCGTTGCTCAGTCCTTGGGCCACCAGCTGGGCGATTTCATTTTCGCGCTCGCTCAGCTCGGCCAGCCCGCTGGGCTGAATCATCTCTTGTTCCGGCTGCGGCGGCGTGTCCGCCAGCCCCACCAGGTTCCTTAGTACCTTCGGGCTGAGCTGTTGCTGGCCTTGGGCCGCCGCTCTTACCGACGCCACCAGCGCCTCCGGCGCCGTCGTCTTCAACAAGAAGCCCACCGCCCCAGCGCGCAGGGCGTGCAGGATGAATTCGTCGGTATCAAAGGCGGTGAGCATCACCACCGGGATATCACGCGCGCCGGCGAGCGAATGCAGCTGCGCCGTCGCCTCAATGCCGTCCATGACCGGCATGCGGATATCCATCAGCACCACGTCCGGCTCCTCGGCCAGGATAAGTTCGATGCCTTCCTTGCCGTTGCCGGCCTCGCCAATGACGCTAATGCCCGGCGCGCCTTCCAAGATCATGCGCAGCCCGTGGCGCAGCAGCGGCTCATCATCGACGAGCACCACCCGAATCTCACTCACTGTATTTCCTTCCTCGGCAGGCGCAGCGTCCACGAGAAGCTTTCTTCCTCGTCCTTTACCTGCAGCGATCCGCCCACAACACTAGCGCGCTCGCGCATGCCGACGATCCCATACCCGCCGCTGTGCACGCTGCCCTTCTCCCCAGCCTGGGCTGTGGGGTTAGACATGGTGATAGACAGGGCGTCGGCAAGCGTAGCGATGGTGATGGTGACCGGCTCGCCCGGTGCATGCTTGCGGGCGTTGGTCAGGCCCTCCTGGACCGCGCGGTTGAGCGCGTGGCCGGCCATGGTGCTCAGCTCTTCCAGCGATTGCGGCCCCGCGCCCGCCTGGTAGCGCACCTCCACTTTCATGCCCGCCTGGCGGGAACGCTCCACCAGAGATTCCACGCCCTCGCGCGGATCTATGCGCCCCTCACTGCGCAGCGAGTGCAACGCCTCGCGCAGATCTCCCACGGCTGCCTCGGCTTCATCGCGAATCGTACGCGCGGATTGCCGCGTCTCTTCCGGATCTAGGTCCTTGCGGTAGGCCAGCCCACCTGCGTAGACCGCAATCATGCTCAGCCGATGCGAGAGCGTATCGTGCATATCCCGCGCAATCCGGTCGCGCTCTTCCTGCCGCGCAAAATTCTCCCGAGTGGCCATTTCCTCGTGTGTGAGCTCCGCCTGCGCCTGCAGCGCAATCGTGCGCTCTTTTTGGTTCGAACGAACCAACCCGACTACTAGAACGACTACTGCTGGGAGGATGTAGCTAGAGAAAAATCCCAGCTTCCCGGGAGCACTAAGCCCTTCGCTTCGAGATAAATCGAGAGTGACCAGCTTCGAGGCCACCATGGCCGCACATACCGTCGCCATCCACAACCGGCTCCGGCGCGAGGCCACAGAAAACGCCGCCATAAATACCGAGGGGCGGGGCTCAGCAATCGTCACCGTCGCCGAAATAATGGTTGCGGCTACCAACGCGCTGCGCGGGCCAGGCTGTGCGCTGCGCGGGTCACGCTCCCGCGCAGCATGCCGGAGAGCAAAGGGCAATAAGATCCACGTTCCGATCGTCGCCGCGAAAAGAATAAACAGCCTTTCGGGCGATCCGTCGCTCTCGCTCACGCGGACGGATAAGACGGCAAAATCGCCTAGCACTGCCACCGCCGCAATGATGAGCTTCCGCCACAGCGGGCGCCGGAGCATCTCGTCGGATTTTCGGAATAACTTCATAACGCGCACCAGTCTAAGCCGACCCGCCGCCAGCGCGGTATCCCCCGCAGGGAGGATTCTCCGGCGTTAGCCGCGCGCCTCTAAGACCATAATGGCGATGTGCACGCGGCTCGTGCCGCCGATCTTTTTCAAAATGTGCTGCATATGAGACTTCACCGTGGCCATGGACACCACGAGCCGGTCGGCAATCTCCTGATTATTCAAGCCCTGGGCCACCAGCTCGGCGATTTCCCGCTCGCGGGAGCTAAGCCTACCTAGGTGGTTGCGGGCGGTGCGGGCGTGGTGTGAATGGGCGTCGGAAAGCGCGGGGCTTTGCATGCCTACCAGCTTGTCGACGACCTGCGGGCTCAACAACGGCTGCCCCGCCGCAGCCGCGCGCACAGCCGCCATGAGCGATTCCGGTGGCGTCGACTTGAGCAAGAACCCGGCCGCCCCGGCGCGCAGGGCCCGCAGGATGAAGGAATCGGTATCGAAGGCCGTGAGCATGATGATCGGCACTGTGTGGACGGACAGAATCTTCTCCACTGCTGCGATGCCATCCATGACCGGCATGCGAATATCCATCAGCACCACATCGGGCTGCGCGTCGAGCACGGTAGCCACCGCGTCTCGGCCATTGCTTGCCTCGGCCACGACCTCGATATCGGGCGCGTTGGATAGCAGCAGGCGCAGGCCGCTGCGGACTAGAGCCTCGTCATCAACGAGCACTACGCGCAGGGCATCGGCCATCATGCTCCCTTTCCCACTGGTTGATTCCACCGCGCGCGCCACATTTGTGACGCGACGGGCGTATACGCCACTGTAACCGCCACCACTGCCGCAAGCGCTATCGGCACGATTCCCACATGGCCGGCCACTACGCCGTTGAGGAACGAAGGCACGAGAATATCGTTTAGCTTTTCGAAGAATTTGGGGAAAAATTCGATGACTAGCGTGGCCGCAATGAATGTCAGCGCAGTCTGCAGGAGCAACGTCCACAGACTTATCCGGTGCAGCTGCTTATCGATGTCCGGCTTCCCCACCGCCGCAAACATCACCCTCGCGCCTTGCCCGCGAAACTCCGGCACGACGTAACCGCGGCGCTCCACCAGCTCGACGCGGTCTGTGTCTTCGGGCGCGTTATCGTCGCTGTGCCCGCGCAGGAATTCCACGCTATAGGCCGAGTCATCGGTATCGGTATAGCTGAGCTTGCGCGAAGTTCCGTCAACGGTGGAGGTAAAAAGACTGCGCTGAAAGTCTAAGTATTTTCCCGTCCACCCCTCACGGGCCGTGGTTTCTTCTAGGTCGATGCGCATGAGCCCGTATTCGGGATGGCGCAGTTGCCAGCTCATCTCGCTCATTGCGCAGCCTCCTTGTGCGTTAGCGGTAGCTGGATACTCCAGCCGAATTCCTCGCCTTCCTTTCCTTTCGGACTTCCCTGGTTAGTTGCGATGCTCATGCGCCCGCCGGAAAGCTCCACACGCTCGCGCAGGCCCACCAGTCCGTACCCACCTGAGGTGTCCGCGCCGTAGCCCGTGTCGGCTCCTGGGGTCTCGCGCGGCACTGGGTTTCGCATCTCGATGTCCACCGCGCCGGACGTCTCGCGCACCGTGATGCTTACTGGCTGGCCGAGCGCGTGCTTGCGTGCGTTCGTCAGGCCTTCTTGTACTGCGCGGTGCACGGCGTGCTGCGCCATCGTGGACAACCCAGTAAAAATATCCGGGCCGGCACCGTCCGCGTAGGTCACCGTCACTTCCGTGCCGGCCTCGCGCGCGGCCGCGACCAGCTCCTCTAAGCCGCTGCGTGGATCCTGGGAAAGGTCTTCGCGCAAGGCGCTTAGGACGGTGCGCAAATCCTCGACCGCGTTCTGGGCCTCCGTGCGGATGGTGCGCGCTGCGTCTGTGAACTCGGCCGGCACGCCCTCACGCGGATAGCTCAACGCACCCGCATGAATGGCCACAAGGCTCAGCCGATGCGAGAGCGTATCGTGCATGTCCCGCGCGATATTCTCGCGCTCCTCTTGCCGCGCGCGTTCTACCTTGGCACGCATCTCTTCGCGATTCATCCGGGCTTGTTGTTCCACTCGCCACCGCTTTTCGCGCAGATTGGCGCGCTTTTGGCCCACCAATAACCCCGCGACCATCACGACCACGACGAAGATGGCACCAAACCACCCGATCTCGTCCCAGCTCATATAGGGGTTGAAGATGGTATCAATCGCAAATGCCGCCACGAAGCACGCCACTGCGGCCACCGAGCGCGAGGTCGAGCGGCGCGAGACCATGGAAATAAAAGCCACGAGGCCACTAGCCGCGCCAAAATAGGAGCTAGACCCCAGCAACACGATGCAGCCAGCGATGAAGCTGCGGGTGGAGCCGGCATAGTCGACGTCGGAAAGCTCGCGCGGCTGGTGCTCCAGGGCAAAGGGCAGGGCGATAATCCCCAGCACGCCCACCGCAAACCCGGTGCAGATATAGGGCCCATACTCCGCAAACGACGGCGAATACTCCTCAATGTCGAGGTTCATCAGCACCATGCCGATGAGCCAATTCGCCACCGCGCAGGCAGCCACAATGCCCGCCGTGCTCCACTTCGTTCTGATCATGGCCTCAAGCTTAAGCCGGCGGCCATAGTCCCTAGGGATGAATTATTTTTGCACCCCGGCCGCATCGCGCATGGCCTTCGTCTGCGCGGACGGATGCTCATTTTCGGTGGCTAGGCGCTCAAACGCCACGGCAGCCAGCGCCGCGGACTGCATTCCCAACACCGAGTCATCGAAACGCATCATCGGCGAGTGGTTCCACTCGCGCTGATTTTCGGGCTTGTCCGGATTGGCCGTGCCCATCCACATAAACGTGCCCGGCACCTGCGCGAGGACATAGCCGAAGTCCTCCGAGGCCATCATGGGGGCGTCGAAGGGCTGGACGTTCTCCGCGCCGAACATCTGACCCCACAAAGTGGCGGCGAATTGATTCTCGCGCGGATTGGTCTTGGTGGTGGGGTACAAAATCTCGAATTCCACCTGCGCGGTACAGCGGTGCGAGGCAGCGACGGAGCTGGAGACCTCCGTAATCATCTGCCGCACGGCGTCGATCTTCTCATCGCGCAGTACGCGCACCGTAGCGCCCAAGGCCGCACGCTCCGGGATGGCGTTATACGCGCCGTCTCCCGCCCACAGGTTGGTCACGGTAATAACGATGGGCTCGAGCGCATCGAAGCGGCGGGTCAGTGCGGTCTGCAAAGACATCTGAATCTCCGCCAGCGCCGCCACCGGGTCGATGGCATCGTGTGGGCGGGAGCCGTGCCCGCCCTTGCCCAGCACAGTAATGGTCAGGTTGGATGAGCTAGCCATCATCGGGCCTGGCACGTAGTGGAAGGTGCCGCGGTCCTGCGGGCCAACGTGGAGGCCGTAGGCGGCAATGGGGCGTCGGCCAGCGGCGTCGAGGACGCCCTCTTCAATCATCGGCAACGCGCCGCCTGGGCCCTCTTCCCCGGGCTGAAACATAAAGGTGACATCGCCGTGCAGCTCCTCGCGGTGCTCGCACAGAATCCGCGCCGCGCCCACCAGTCCGGCGGTGTGCAAATCGTGGCCGCAGGCGTGCATATAGCCATTCGTCGAGGCAAACGGGCTGCCGGTCTGCTCGCGTACTTCGAGTGCGTCCATGTCCGCGCGCAAAAGCACCGACACCGGCCGCTCGCCGCGCTGACCGCCGCGCAGCACGGCCACCACCGAGCTCAGATCCTGGCCCACGTGGATCTCCAGCGGTAGGCCCTCGAGCGCTTCCAGGACCTTCTTCTGCGTGCGCGGCAAATCCAGGCCGATTTCCGGATTGCGGTGCAGGTCGCGGCGGAAGTTCTGCAGCTCCTCGAGCATCTCCTCGCCCATTTCCTGGAAGACCTCGGTGGCCATCCGCTCGCCAATGCGCGCCCGAGTCACCGGCAGGGGCGGCAGCTGCTGAGCCTGGCGCGGCGCGGCCAGACGTCCGGGGGTGGTGGGGCGAATCCGCTTGGTCGGGTCAGTCATGGGGGCTCCTTTTCTCGCTTTCGCATTCGAGGGTACCGCAGGTTATCCACAGGCCGCCGAGCGGGTTCGGGGTTGGTGTGACAGGTGGGGCGAGTTATCCACAGGCTGGCGTGGGTGGGCTACCACGGTCTTGCGGGGTGACTTAGGCTCACCGGCATGACCCGCTTGCAGGACTACGCCCGCCAACTTAACTCGCCGATGGAGCTTCTCGGCGAGGTCTCTGGCGCGCGCGAGGCCGACCTGCGCCGGCTGGGGCTTCCCCGTCAGGAGGCCCGGAGCCTGCTTGCGCTTGCCGACGTCTACTTTGGCCCCACCTCCTTCACCCGCCGGCAACGCTCGTGCCGGGCGACCAAGCATTGCTTGGCGACGTTGAAGATCATTGAAAAGTACGTTTCGCGCACGAGATCCAAGCGGGATGCGTGGGCGCTGCGCGCTGAATTATGCGCGACCGACCAGGACGTGGAGTGGCTCGCGCGCACGCGGTTGAAAGAGCTCTATCCGCCGCGACAGCCGGAAAAGGGCGTACGGATGACGCGGCGCAAGGGCGGCCCGTCGACGCTTTCGATTACCGGTGATTCCGATTTCATCGCTGACCTGCACGCCAGCATCAATGAGGAAAAGCCGCTTGATTCCGTAGAGAATATCTTCTTCCGCGGCGGGGCTACGGCGCGGCCTACTGCCACGACGAATATCATCATCCAGCTCGATGAATTGGATGAAATCCTCGACGGTGGAGGCGAGGAAATTACGCTGCGGTTGACCAATGGGGCCGAAATCAGCGGCGCCAAACTGGTGGAAAAGCGCCTTGCCGACTGCGGGCTCGTCACCCTCGTTCATCCTTATGAGGGAGCGGTAAACCTGTATCGCACCTCGCGGCATGCCTCGGAGAAGCAGCGGCTCATGGCGGGCGCGGAAAACCCCACCTGCCCGTGGGCCGAGTGCAACTATCCGGCAGATAAGTGCCAAATCCACCACCTGCAGGCGTGGAAGCACGGCGGCGAGACCAATATGGCGAATCTCAGCGTGGCGTGCCCGTATCACAACGGCGTCAACGACGACGATCCGCACGCGCCGCCGGTGCGCGGCCGGTTAGAGCGCCGGCAGGGCCGAATAGTCTGGGTCCCGCCTTGGACCAATTCAAGCTGAACGCCCTGCCTCGCTATTTACGAACTCAGCTCACCCTGCACAGTTTTCGCATATACTGCAGGGCAGCGAAGCTTGCCTAGGCTTGGAGGAGCGAGCGGCCGAAGAAGTCGGAGTCGTCGGCAACGCCGGGCAAAGCATAGAAATAGCCGCCGCCGTAGGGGCGGATATAGTCCGCGAGCGGTTCGCCCTCGAGGCGTTTTTGCACCGTGATGAACTGACGCTCTAAGTCCTGCTGGAAACAGATGAAGACCAAGCCGACATCAAGGGTGCCGTTGTCACGCACTCCGTTGTCATAATTATAAGCGCGACGCAACATGAGCTGGTCGGAGGTTTCTGGCGTGCGCGGATTGGCGAGGCGAATATGCGCATCGGTAGGGATGACGTCACCGGTGGCATCGTCGAGGTAGTTCGGCTCAGCGTACTCGTCACCACCGGAAAGTGGGCCGCCGGTAGCACGGTCGCGGCCGAAGATTTGTTCCTGCTCGGCAATGGAGATGCGATCCCAGAATTCGGTATACATAGCAATCAGGCGAACCACCATATAACTGCCGCCGGCGGCCCAGTCTGGCTCGTCCGCGCCGGCCCACACCAGCTTGTCTTGATCCTTTTCGGCCGGATTGACGATGCCATCTTTGAACCCAAGATGATTTCTTTGGGTACCAGAAGGCCGCGGCTCGTTCATATAGCCGTTTTGGCGCCAGCGCACGGCGACGTCGCCGCGGGTGTGCCGAAGGATATCGCGCAACGCGTGAATGACGGTATCGTGCTGATCGGCGCAAATCTGCAAAGCTAGGTCGCCGTGGCACAGCTCGTCCTTCAAGGTGTCATCAGCGAAAGCCTGCATAGAGCTCAGGTGGCTAGGCTTGTGGGGTTTTAGGCCAAAGCGGTCGTCGAAAAGCGAATCGCCCACGGCAAGGGTTATGGATAGACTATCGGTGGGAAGCTTTGGACCCAGCTCGCCGGAATCACCGGCGGGATAGGCTATGCCATCGGCCGCGGCGGCTCCGCCGGTGGTAAGAACGCGGGCGCGCTCGGTGATGGTACGAAACAGCTCTTCCAAGCGCGATTTTCCTGTGAACTGTATGTCGAGGGCGACGACCTCGGAATACTTTTGGGCTGGGTTGACAATGCCCTGCTGGTGCTCGCCATGGAAAGGAAGACCGAGGGGGTCATCCGCATTGGTGCGCGGCGAAGACACAGCGGGGTCGACCGAAGAATCCTTGCCATGCTTTGAGGAACCGAAGGAGGAACCAGCAAAGCTTGACTGCGCGTTGGCGGCCGCGGCTGGGCCGGTAAGCGCGGCGGTTGCAGCAAGGCCAGAGAGAAAGGAGCGGCGGGAAAAATTAAACGGGCAGGGCACTAATCCATCCTTCTAATAACGGTCATCGTGGCGACTGGGGCAAGCAACTCATTAGCACGGGCAACGGCCGACTGCAGGCGCATCCGATCCTTTTGCGACCATTTGTCAAAAGCGGTGTCATACTTTTCATCGAATTCACCGGCGATCTTGTCGAGCTCATCCAGCTGGTCATAGATTGGCGCGGTATCCAACCCACGGCCCTCAACGAGGGAGCGGACGGCATCCAGTGTCAGCCGAGTGGAAGTAACATCGCCGCGCAGCGCGGTGGGCAGAGCATGAGCGCCGAAGTCACGCTCGCCACGCATGTCGAAGCGCTCAAATTCCTCCATCACCTCGTGGGTGCGCAGGCCGTAATCGGGTGCGGGAATGGCGAAGTGGGAGGTCTCGAGGGCACGGGCGGTTTTATCGACGGCGTCGGCAAGCGCGCGGGCAGGCTTGGCCGCATCCTTGACAGGACGCTTGGACCACAGCAGCTTTTCAACCTCCGCGTACCCCTCCAAGTCCGGCCCAGGCCACATTTCGCTGGAATCGTCGAAGGAGCGGTAGGTCTCGAGATAATCGAGGTAGGCCGCTCGGGCGGTGGGACGGTCTTTAGAGGTGGCATCGGCAAGAGCATGAGCCTTTTTCTGCAGCTCAGGAACGCGCTTTTTCTGCGCAGCTGCCTGCTGGATAGCAACGGCTGCGACCTCGCGGTCAGTAATAGGAACCATCTTGGGGGCTTCGGTGAAGGTGGAACCAGTGACCGTGAAATCATCAGACTTCACGGCCGAATCATTGTGGAAGACACAGGTGAGGTGGTAGGTGCCGTCCTGCAGCTTCGGGGCCCACGCGCGCTTGGCTGGAGTACCCACGCGCTCTAGAACTTGGTAGGCATTGCCCGCATCGTCTGCAACGTAGACGGTAAGCGCCAGTCCAGAGGTGTTATAGACCTTCCACTCCGCTTGCCTCTGGACTTTGTCGGGGGTAGGGCACGAATACACGTCGCGCACATTTAGCTGCGGTTCTTTCGGCTTCGCGCTTTTGCTTGTCGACGGCGCCGCCGACTGCGAGTCTCGGGAGCTGGAGCCGAAGGAGCTTAGGGAGCTTTGGGCTACAGCATTTGGGGATACGGCCGCGATGGCAAGCACCGCAGCCGTGGCGATGTGGAAGGTCTTCATGGGTTAGAACGGGAGGTTAGGCAGTGGTGGGAGCTTGAAATCCTGCAGCTTTTTCAGGTCCAAGCCGGGGTGGCCATTCATGTACCAAGCTACGATGCCAGCGCCTACGCCTAGGGCAGTAAGGACGGCCGCAATGACGCCGCCCTTGGAAGAACCAGCAGAAGAATTGGAGCCCGAGTCGGCAGGCTTGTTCGTGTCAGGCCGCGGCTTGGACTCTTGGTGCAACTTAGTGATGGAAGGCACGCCCTGTTCAGTAACCTTCGGGTCATTCATGTCCTCAACAACGTCCTTGAGGTTAGTGCCAGCGCGAGAGGAATTATCCACCTTTTCGATAGATGCGTAATCCTTAGCAACGGTGCCATCGGTCTCGTTCAGGAAGAGCTTCGGTGCCTTCTCGCCGGCGTTGAAGTCGAACATGTTGTTCAGCTCTCCGGCACGCTCGTCAAAGGCGATTCCACCCAGGCGGCCGAGGCCCCAATTGTCCTGGATGAACTTAGTGACGGAGGTCTGCTCGGTGTAGGTGGAGTCGATGTGATTGGTCTTTGCGTACGGGGAAATGACCAACAGAGGCTGGCGGGTGCCTGGACCGCACTGGCCATGCTTATCGCCGGCAACGCCTACCTTTGCTGCGGCGGCGGTACAGATTTCCTTGTCCTGATGCGGGTCATTGGAACCATTGCGGATTTCTGGGGCCTTGTGGTCGTACCAGCCATCGGAGTCATCGTAGGCGATAACGACCGCGGTGGAATCCCACTCTGGGGAATTTTGCAGCTCATTGATGTAATGGGTGATGAAGGCCTGCTCGTCTAGCGGGTTGGAGTAACCGGCGTGTCCGTCTTGGTAGTTGGCAGCCTTCAGGAAGGACACGGCCGGCAGGTTGCCCTGCTCCAGAGCGGTATCGAAGTCCTGCAGATCGTACTGGTGGTTGGCGCGGTCAGTCTTGCCAATCATGTCATCGCTCGACGGCGCCAAGTGGTGCGGATTCGCGGTGGAAGCGTAGTACTGGAACGGCTGGTGGTGCGGGTTATAGTCCGTCTTGTTCTGGCCGGTCAGCGTGGTGTGGGAGGCGCCGCAGCGTGCGCGAGCGTCGTCTGTAGCTTCCTCGGTTGGCCGGAAGCCGCCTTGGAACCAGCCCCAAGTGACGTCCTTGTCATTGAGCTGGTCACCGATGTTCTTGGAGTGCATCGCGGTGACCTGGTTGGTGCCGGCGGAAGAGTTATTCGAGCAGTCGTCGTAAAGCGGATCTGGGTCGCCGACAACAGTGGCGGTCTTGCCATCCTCAGATACCCCAGCGAGGGCGTGGTTCTTGCCAGGTTCGATCTTCTTCTGCTCGCCCGTGGCTGGGTCATGCATGGTACCGCCGGCCACAGTTCCGGAAATCAGATTCAGCGCGCCTGGGGTGGATGGGCCGAAGATGGTGGAGTAGCTATTGTCGTTCATCGCGAAGTTCTGCGCATAGTTCCACATACCGGTGACGGTATTGCCGTCGTAGTAGCCCATGGTCATGCCTGGGACGGCGTAGTAGCCGTTGGAGGATTTATCGATGTCGGTAGACACGGTCTCCGGGAACTTGTCCATCTTGCCGCCGTTGTACGCGGCCTGCTCATCGCCGTAGTGGTGGTTCTGGTCCGTAGTCACTGCATGGTCTGGCCCGATGCGGAAAGGTTTGACGGAGTTGGGGTTCTTGTCCCCCATTACGCCATCATTTTCGAGGTTTTTCGCCTTAGGGGTGTCTTTCTTGGCGGTGAATTTCGGGGCGTCCTTCTCGCTTCCTTGCAGCTTTTCGCCGTCCTTGTTTAAGGCATTCGGATAGGTTCCGAAGTAGTGGTCGAAGGAGATATTCTCCGAGTAAATGACTACAACGTGTTCAATCGGGGTGGTGGTGGCCGCCTGGGCGATGCCGGGGACGAGTGAAGTGGTGGCGGCTGCGGTAGCGCAGACGGCCACAGCGCGAGAGCGAAGCTTCATGAAAAATCCAACCTTGGTCGAGAATTAGCGGGGCAGGTCGAAAGTGGCTGTGGCTCACCGGCGAGTCATCGGTCGCTTTCGAGTCGAGATTTAACGCCGCTAAAACATAAACCGCAACTAGTTTAAAAGGGCGCCCCCAGCCGAGAGGACGCCCTAAAGGGGCAGCTCACCTTGAAATTTTTGACGGCCACACCCCGGGGGTTGTTAACGAAGAATTAAGAATCTATTTGGATTCGCTTTGCCAATAGGGGGTGCGAGGTTAATCGTCGGCGTCGGTAGACAGCGCGGCCACGAAGGCCTCCTGCGGCACCGAAACGGAGCCCAGCGTCTTCATGCGCTTCTTGCCGGCCTTCTGCTTCTCCAGCAGCTTGCGCTTACGGGAGATATCGCCGCCGTAGCACTTGGCCAGCACGTCCTTGCGCATAGCGCGGATGTTTTCGCGGGCGATGATCTTCGAGCCGATGGCTGCCTGGACGGGCACCTCGAACTGCTGGCGCGGGATGAGCTCCTTGAGCTTCTTGGTCATCTTATTGCCGTACCACTGGGCGGAATCGCGGTGGACGATGGCGGAGAAGGCATCGACAGGGTCACCGTTGAGCAAAATGTCGACCTTGACTAGGTCCGCGAGCTGCTCGCCGGCCTCTTCATAGTTCAGCGAAGCGTAGCCCTTGGTGCGGGACTTGAGCATATCGAAGAAGTCGAAGATGATTTCGCCGAGCGGCATGGTGTAGCGCAGCTCCACGCGATCCTCGGAAAGGTAGTCCATGCCGCCCATCTGGCCGCGCTTGGACTGACACAGCTCCATGGTGGGGCCGACGAATTGCTCGGGCACGATGACGGTCATCTTCACCACGGGCTCATAGACCTCGTTAAGCTTTCCTTCCGGCCAGTCAGACGGGTTATGGACCCACTTTTCCTCGCCGTCTTCAGCCACCACTCGGTAGGTCACCGAAGGCGCGGTGGAAATCAGGTCGAGGCCGAACTCACGCTCCAAGCGGTCGCGGGTGATTTCCATGTGCAAAAGTCCCAAGAAGCCGCAGCGGAAACCAAAGCCGAGGGCGACGGAGGTTTCGGGCTCGAAGGTTAGGGAGGCGTCGTTAAGCTGCAACTTTTCCAGGGCATCGCGCAGGTCCGGGAAGTCGGCCTGGGAAATGGGGAAAAGGCCGGAGTAGACCATCGGGTCCGGGTCCTTGTAGCCCTTGAGTGGGGTGTCGGCACCACCGTGGGACCAGGTGACGGTATCGCCCACTTTGGTCTCGCGGACGTCCTTTACGCCGGTAATGAGGTAGCCCACCTCGCCGGGGCCCAAACCCTCACACTTTTGCATCGTGGGCGAAACGATGCCGATTTCCAACAGCTCATGGTTGGCGTTGGTCGACATCATGGTGACCTTCTGGCGTGGGGTGAGCTTGCCATCCACCATGCGGATATAGGTCACCACGCCGCGATAGGTGTCGTAGACGGAGTCAAAAATCATGGCGCGGGCCGGCGCATCGGCGTCGAATTCCGAAGACGGCGGCGGAACCAGCTCGCAGACTTTGTCCAGCAGCTCGACGACGCCCTCGCCGGTCTTGCCCGACACGCGCAGCACCTCTTCCGGCTCGCAGCCGATGATATTGGCGATTTCCAGCGCGTATTTTTCCGGATCAGCGGCCGGCAAGTCGATTTTATTGAGGACCGGGATGATTTCCAGGTCGTTTTCCATCGCCAGGTAGAGGTTGGCGAGGGTTTGGGCTTCGATGCCCTGGGCGGCGTCGACAAGCAGGATGGCGCCTTCACACGCCTCGAGCGCGCGGGAGACCTCGTAGGTAAAGTCCACGTGCCCGGGGGTGTCGATCATCTGTAGGACGATCTGCTCCCCCTGCGCGGTGCCGGACTGGGGCACCCAGGGCAGGCGCACGTTCTGCGCCTTAATGGTGATGCCGCGTTCGCGCTCGATGTCCATATTATCGAGGAACTGGTCACGCATATCGCGCTCCGCAACCACCTTGGATAGCTGCAGGATGCGGTCCGCCAGCGTCGACTTGCCGTGGTCGATGTGAGCAATAATGCAGAAGTTTCGGATTCGAGCGGGATCCGTAAACGTCGTGGCCGCAAAGTTTTCAGACATACGTCTACAATAGTCGACATGAAAAGCGCCATGCTCACCCGTCTGCGCCAAGCGCTGGGAATCAGCGAGCGCGAGCCGATAGACACCGGCCTGAGCCGCATTAATTCCCGATTGGGGCTGGATAGGTCGGATGA
This sequence comes from Corynebacterium sp. CTNIH16, assembly GCF_032821655.1. NCBI lineage: Bacteria > Bacillati > Actinomycetota > Actinomycetes > Mycobacteriales > Corynebacteriaceae > Corynebacterium > Corynebacterium sp. CTNIH16. The sequence continues at coordinate 79,181 of NZ_JAVBIG010000008.1, forward strand.
GTTCCACGAGCCGCGAAAGGCCGCCGATATCCAGATAGAGGCCACTGCCTCCCACCCCCGGTCCATATTTTTCACCCCCGATATGGACGGCCAGGCTGATTCCGGCGAGGTGGTCTGGGTGTGGGTACCGGCCGAAGGCAAGCAGGCGCCACCGCGCGAGCGCGCCATTTTGGTCGTCGGCCGCACCCGCACCACGGTGTTGGGTTTGCTTATCTCCCCCAACCCAAAGCACGCGCTTGACGACGCCTGGCTGGAAATCGGCTCCGGCGAGTGGGACGAGTCCGGCTGCGATTGCTGGGTGCGCCTCGACCGCCTGCTCGAGGTATCCGAGGAGCAGGTGCGCCGGCAGGGCACGCTTTTTCCGGAACGCAGGTTCGAACGAATAGCGAATAGGTTGCGGGCGCGCTATCACTGGGCCTAGCCGCCGCGCGGCCGGCGGATAGGGAGCCAGCGGGCTGGGAGCCAACAGCCTGGGAGACGGCGGCCACGGGGAGGGTTTTGGCAGGTCGGGTTCGGTACTGCTATTGTGTGTTGGTTACTTACTTGCCGGGCGCGTTGGTCGGGGCGGGCAGGACCTTGGGTTCGCTCTTCGAATACCAGCGCCGAGCGCCAGTGAATGCTGGCCGCGGGAGTAGTCCGAGTAGGTCGGTTTCTACGTCAATCATTTTCGATTACTAAGAGGTATTTTTCATGGCAAATATCAAGTCCAAGCAGAAGCGCGTTATCACCAACGAGAAGGCACGCCGCCGCAATAAGGGCGTTCGCTCCGCCGTCCGTACCGAGATCCGCAAGTTCCGCGAGACCGTTGCCGCTGGCGACAAGGCTGCTGCTGAGAAGCAGCTGCGCGTGGCATCCCGCGCCCTGGACAAGTCCGTGTCCAAGGGTGTCTTCCACCGCAACACCGCAGCCAACAAGAAGTCCGGCATGGCTTCCGCGTTCAACAAGATGGACTAAGAGCCATTGCACAGATCATCCCCCGGTCGCACTCTACGGAGCGCGCCGGGGGATTTTCTTGGCCCACTTTAGGCCGCGGAACCGGCAGGCAAGGCCGGGCGGGACTTAAGCGAGGCGCTTAGGCCAGTTCGTCGTTGAAATAGTCTTCGAAGATGGCACCGGCGTTGCGGAAGGCGTCGGCAAGCGAAGTGCCGCCGCGGGTTTCCACGAAGGTCTCGAAGGCGGTCAGGAACTGGATGTAGATGATGTTGACGGTCGGCGTGAGCCGCGGATCGGAGGACTTCCAGCCCTCGCGGGCCTGCACGGCCTGGCGGACGCGCTGAATGATGCGGCCATTGCGCTGGCAGTACAGGGCACGCAGTTTCGTATCCTTAGCCAGCGCCTGGGCCGTGAGCTGAGAAATTTCGGGGAAAAACTCATCGCCTACGGCACGGTTAAACTCGGCCATGGCTATGATTTCGGAATCTTCGCGCAGGCTTCCGGTGGGCAAGCCGGCGGCGAAGTTTTGGAATTGGTTCTCCACTTCCTCCGACATTTCGGGGCCTAAAACTGCCGATTCTTTGTCTTTTATGTAATTAAAAAGCGTACGGCGGGAAACGCCCACTTTGTGGGCGAGTTCCTCCATGGTGAACCCGTCATAACCATTCTCGATGACGAGGTTGAGCGCAGCGACTCGGATTTTTGATATACGCGGCATGAATGCCCCTTTCTGTCCCGACGCTCTACAAGCTTCAGTATCTTTTCTTTCGCCCCACGGAATTGCGCGGAAATTTTATTTTGTCTACAAACTAAGGGATTTTGAGGCGATTTTATTACCTTATATTCGGTCAGGGAAACCACTATGCGCGCCATGGAAATTCCCCGCCGGTGCGTCTGCACATTTTCGCCCGTCATGGCACTATTTGGGAAAACTGTGACGTTAGACAACCAAAGGCACTAAGCCCGCCCGGCCGCGCACCCGATTTATCCGATCGCGCGTTCGAAAGCCCGATGGTGCTCGTGTCCGGTAGGGCGGCTAAGATGAGTCAACGATGAAAAACGTTAAGCCACTGGTCAAATGGGCGGGCGGGAAGCGCCAGCTCTTGCCGCATATCCACGCCGCCCTGCCGGCGGATGCCCCGCGGCGTTTTTATGAACCCTTCATCGGTGGCGGCGCGGTGCTTTTCTCTCTCGAGCCGGCCAGAGCACGGGTCAACGATCTCAACAGTGAACTCATCAACCTCTATGAGGTGGTGCGCGACGGCGTCGATGAGCTCATTGCCGAGCTCGCGGCCTATCCCAATGAGGCAGAGTTTTTCTATGCGCTGCGCGCAATGGACCGAGATACCCAGCGGTTTGCCGCCCTCTCCCCTGTTGAGCGCGCCGCGCGGACGTTGTACCTCAACCGCACCTGCTATAACGGCCTGTATCGCGTGAACGCGGCGGGGCAATTCAACGCGCCGTTTGGGCGTTATAAGAATCCCACCATCTGCGATGAAGGCACGCTGCGCGCGGTCCACCGGTATTTTGCGGATAATGATGTGACCTTCTCGCAAGGCGATTTCGCCGCGGCGGTGGCAGAGGCACGCGAAGGAGACTTTGTGTACTTCGACCCTCCCTATGACCCGGTGAACGTGACGAGCTCGTTTACCGGCTACCAAAAGGGCGGCTTTGACAGAGCGGAGCAAGAGCGGCTCAAAGAGGTCTGCGATGACTTGGATAGGCGCGGGGTGAAGTTCCTCTTGTCGAATTCAGCTACCGATTTCATCCGGGAACTGTACGCGGACTATGAAGTAGGCATCGTGGGGGCGACGCGGGCGATTAACTCCGTTGGCTCGAGGCGGGGCAAGGTCGACGAGGTCCTGGTACGCAATTACGAGGTCCGCGGTGACTAGCGGGTCACAGGCGCAGGAGTTGCGGGAGCAGGAGTTGCGGGCGCGCTTTGGCGTGCCGGAATCGATGAAGCTCGGCGTCAATGACTGGGGGTGGCTGCGCATCCTGGCGGCGGGATACGACGCGGAGCTGGAGCGGCGCGGGTATTTCTATATCGGCGCGCGGGAGCTAGAACAGCTCTCGGGCCGGCAGCCACGGCTGATGGCCAAGCATGATTTCTCTACCTCGCGGCCGTGGATTTTTCAGCGTCTCCAGCTGGGAATCGTGCCGGTCAGCCGGAGCGAATACCTGGTGGGACGATTCAACCTGTACGAACGATTTCCAGAAACGCAGCGCGGCGAGGTGCGCACGCTGGAGCTGCCGGCGGGGCTGGACACCCTCTCGTTGGAGGCAGTGAGCTCGGAGGCAGTGGCGTTAAATGGGGCGTCGGCAAGCGGGATGCTGGAGGACTTCCTGGGGTGCGCGCCGTTGCAGGCCACGGTGGCGGGGCGCATGTCCACGCACGGGCTTAAGGTGCGGCTGCCGGACTTGGGCGTGGATGTAGCGGTGGACCGCGCGCAGATGGAAATCGACGGCGGCTTTGAATCGCTCGAGCACCTAGTGCTGGTGGAGGCGAAGAACCACCTGTCGGAGGATTTCAATATCCGGCAACTGTATTTTCCGTATCGGCGTTTCCAGCAGCGCCTGGCCAAGGATGTGGTGCCGGTTTACCTGGTGTATTCCAATGGTATTTTCCACCTGTACCGCTATGAGTTTCGGGACCCGGCGGATTTTCGCAGCATTTCGCTGGTCGATAGCGCCCGCTACGCGCTGTCCTCCTCGCACTTGGATGCGCAGGCGGCGCTCGACATCGTGCGGGCGGTAGCGCCCGAACCCGAGCCGGCTGTGCCCTTCCCGCAGGCCAATAGCTTTGAGCGGGTGGTCAACTTGCTGGAGCTCATAGCGCTGCAGCCGTTAAGCAAGGCGGAGATTACCCAGCGCTATGATTTCGACCCGCGGCAGACGGATTATTATGCCAACGCCGCGCGCTACCTGGGCCTAGCGGAGCCGGTGGAGGACACGTGGGAGCCGACGGAGCGCGGGCGGCGGGTTATCGAACAGCCGCAGCGCGACGCCCGGAATGGGGCGCTCATACGGGCGCTGGCGGCGCGGCGGGTTTTCCGCGAGGTGCTTGAGCTCAGCCTGGCCCGCGGCGCGGTGGCTAGTACCGCGGAAATTTGTGCGGCCATGGATGGGCTGGGGCTCAGCTTGGCGACGTCCCGGCGGCGCGCCTCCACCGTCGCCCGTTGGGCCCAGTGGGTGCTGGACACGGTGGCCGAGGGCACGCCGCGCCTATTTTAAGCCAGCAGGTTCTGCCCGCCGGAGATGATGAGAACAATGCCGGCGATGACGAAGAAGAGGCCCGAGCCGATGTCGATCCACGGTCCGGCGGCGATGAGCTTGCGGCGCACGGCATTGGTGGAAATTACCGTGGCGACGACGAGGAAGAAGAGGAAGGCCGACAGCGAAAGCGAGAGGGTCAGCGCAATCGCCAGCCAGACGGGTGGGCTGGCCGGGAGCAGTGGGGCGATCATCGCGGCGAGGAAGAGCACGATTTTTGGGTTGGACATATTGGTAGCCAGGCCGACCTTGAAGGCGGTGCGCAGGCGGCCGAGCTGGGCGGCTGCGTCTTCAAGGTCTACCGGTGGATTGGCGCGCTGGGCAATGCCGCTGCGCAACGCGCGGGTTCCCATAAACACCAAGAAGCAGCCACCGACGGCTTGGACTGCGCCGAGGATTTCTGGGAAGGCGGTCAGCAGCGCGGCGGCGCCAAAGACGGTGGCGGCGCACCAAAAGAGCACGCCGATCTGGATGCCGACGGCCGCGGCAATGGCGTGGCGGCGCGAGCGGGTGGCGTAGCGGGTCACCAAAATAATGTCCGGTCCCGGCGAGGCGACGCCCACCAGGTTCATCAGCAAGAGGGTGAAGAAGGATGTCCAGGTCACTCCCCCGCCTCGCTTTCGAGCCGCGGGATAAGGTCCTCGCGGCCAAACAGGCGGGCGGAATCCAGCGCGGAGGGATGGCCGGCGGTGGGGTCGGCGTGGGCGGAAAGGAGGGCGTCGATAACCGCGTCTTCCTTCTTGAAGATGGCACCGGCCAGCGGGGACTGGCCGCGGTCATTGAGCAGGTTGACGTCCGCGCCGGCGCGGGCAAGTGCAGAAACCAGCTCGGCGTGGCCGTGATAGGCGGCGAGCATAATAAAGGACTGGCCTTCGTGGTTGACGAGGTCAATATTCACGCCGTGGTCGATATAGGCGAGGAGGTCCAGGTTGCCCTCGCGCGCCATGTCAAAGAGTCGACCGGCGAATTCTTGCACTTGCGTCTCAGACATAGTTTCTAGCTTATCGCGCCAGTTCCGCGACGCGTTTGACGGCCGCCTCTACGGCGAATTCGGGCTCGCCGCCTTGTCCTTTGACGGCGGCATCGAGCTCGGAGACAAGGATAACCGCCTTGGTGACATTATCGGCGGACCAGCGGCGGGCCACCGGCTGGGTTATCTTGACCACGTAGGGCGCTAGGCCGGTTTGGCTCGCGAGCGAGTACTGGTCCCCGCGCGCGGAGTAGAGGCGGGCGACGGCGCCGACCTTATTGGCCAGCGCCGCGGCAATCGCCACGGGGCTCGCGCCCAGCTGGAGAGCGCGGCGGCAGGTGGATACGGCGGCTTCGACGCGGCCGGCGACGGCGGCGTCGGCAATGTCCCAATTGGCTACCTCGGCCACGCCGACGTAGTAGTTTTGCACCGCCTCGCGGGTGACATTGCCGCCGGTATCGGAGACCAACTGGGAGATGGCTGAGGCCAGCTCGCGCAGATCAGAGCCCACGCCCTCGAGCACGGCATGGATAACGTCCGGGGTCGGGCGCACGCCGTGGCTGGAAAATTCGCGGGTGGCCCACTGACCCAGCTCATTGGGGTAAAGCGAAAAGACCTCGTGGACCTCCGCAATCTTGCGCAGCTTGGCCACGAGCTCGGGTTGTTTCTTCTTTTTCTTCAGCGTCTTGGCCGTCACGGAGTAGATAATGACCATGGTCATGCCCGGCGCGGGATTGGCGCAGGCGCGCAGAAGGATATCGACTACTTCTTTGTCGGCGCGCTCGCAGTCGCTGATGACGATGACGCGGTTATCGCCAAACAGCGATGGGCTGGTGGCCTCGAGGATCTCGCCCTCAGAGACCTCGGAAGCTTTGAGCTTCGTCAGCTCGGGCCGGGCACCGGTGGGGCCGCTCTCCTCGGCCGCGGCGCGCTGGATCTGCAGGCGGGCGCGTTCGGTGAGGAATTCATCGTCGCCGAGGATGAGGTGTACTGGAGGCATGCCCGCCATTCTAGCCTGCGGCCAGGCCGAGCCAGGCGATGCCCGCCAGCGTCAGCGCCAGGGTAAGCCACGGGCGGTGATAGAGGAGGCCGGCGATGATCCAGGCGTAAGCAAGCAGCGTAAAAAGCGGGTTGGCGGGGATGGTGACCACGGGCAGGTGGGCCACGCCGTGGGCGATGGTATTAATCCACCACGAGAAGGGCTCAATGAGGCGCAGCAAGCCGGCGCCCAGCACGTCCAGCGGGCCGAGCTGGGCGAAGATGGCGGCGATAAGCCCCACGATGGTAATCGGCACGGTGGCGGGCTCGACGAGGATATTGGCCAGCACGGAGACGACGGAGACCTCGCCGGACATAAGCGCGACCAGCGGGAGGGTGACGATATCGGCGGCGATGGCCACAGCGACCGCGCGCAAGAAAATGGCGGGCCAGCCAGTCACGGCCAAGTGCTTGTAGATGAGCGGGCTAAGCGCCACGATGCCGAGCGTCGCCGCGCAGGATAGGGCAAAACCAAAGTGCACGGCAAGGTCGGAATCCACAAAGAGCAGCGCGATGATGCCGAGGCTTAAGGCATGGATGGGCTCCATGCGCGTGGAATTGAGCACGGCGAGCAGCCCCACTACCCCAGCGACGGCCGCGCGCTGGACGGAGGGCTCGAAGCCCACGAGCAGAACATAGGTGGCGAGGGCGCACAGGGAGGCGGCCACGCGGGCGCGGGGCCCGAGCGCGAAGGCGGCGCAGACCACGGCCGCGGCGGAGCAGACTATGGCCACATTGGCGCCAGATACAGCGCTTAAGTGTGAGAGCCCAGTGGCGATATACAGGTCGCGCTCGGCGGTATCTTGCAGCGCGGTATCGCCGAGCACCATGCCAGGAATCAGGCCTTGGCTGGAGGGTCCTACGGTATCGAGGACCAACGCGCGGAAATTCTCGGCCACGCCGGCCGCCCAACCGTCCAGGCCTTCGGGCTCGGCGGTTATCTGCACGTCAGTGGCATTGGCACTGAGCTTTCCGGCGCCCGCTCTATCCGACTCCCCTACCTTCACCCTCGCCGTAATTTCGGCACCCGCGGCAGCCGGGACCGGATCCGGGCTAAAGACCGGCAACTGGGTGGGATACCCCGGCACCTTCAGCCGCAGCAGCCAGCCGCCCGTACTGGTCTGCGTCGGTGCGGTAACGAGTCGCCCGGTGACTTCGGTACCGAGGTCGAAGGCGGCGGCGCGGGCCTGGCGTACCGCGGCGACGAGCGCCGCACCCCCAGCGACCGCCCCGCAAAAGAGCGCCTGGCCCCACTGGCGGGCAACCAGGCACAGCGAAACGACGACTACGATGAGTGCGATGGCCCAGCCGCGGCCGGCGAGCAGCACGGCAATGACAGCCAGCCAGGCGGTGGCCGCGCCGGGGACGAGCCGCAGTTCTCGCATCGCACGCTCGAGCTCGGGTTAAAGCTGGACCTGGTCTTTAAGCTGTGCCAGCTTCGCCGGTCCGATGCCAGAGACCTCGAGGAGCTCTTCTACGTCCTTGAAGCCGCCGTGCTCTTCGCGGTAGGCCACGATGGCTTGCGCAGTAACCTCACCAACGCCCTTGAGCTCCGTCAGCTCCTCGGCGGTGGCGCTATTGAGGCTCACGCCGCTGCCGCTAGCGCCACCGCCGGGGCCGCTAGAGTTGCCGCCGGCTGGGGCGGGCTCGCCGGATGCGGGAGGTGGGGCGGCGCCGGAGGGCAGGATGTGGAGCTGTTGGCCGTCGGAAAGCCGCTGAGCGTGGTTGAGAGCCAGGGTCTCGGCGCCGGGTAGCGGCTGGGCGGCGTCGAGGGCATCGGCCACGCGCGCGCCGGGCTCGAGCGTTTTCAGTCCGGGCTCAGCCACCTCGCCGATGACCGAAACGATGATTTCACTGGGTTCGTCGCTCGGGGCCACGCCTGGGCTCATAGCCGCAGGCTCGGGCATGCCGGAGGATTCTTCGGAGCGCGCATTGATGCCGAGCCAGACCACCACGCCGATAACGAGAATGACCGCCACTGCGCAGGCCTGCCAGGGGCTGATGCGCAGTCGCGGGCGCGGGTAATCGACGGCGAGGAGCTCTTCCTCGCCGGTGGGTTGGGTAAATTCGCGGAGTCGTTCGCTGATCTTGGGTGCCGCCATGGCGCTGAGACTAAGCGCGGGCGCAAACAAGTGGTAGGTCGAGCGAAGGTGGGCTGTGGATAACTTGTTGTGGGCGTCAACTAACCCGGCGCGTTGGGTCTAGTTATCCACAGATCGGCGTGGCGGGAAGGCGCGGGGTCGACCACGTGTGTGAGAATGCACAGGTTCCGCGGGCGGCTCGGAGCTAAACACGGCGGAGACGCCGATGGCGGAGGGGCCGGCGTGGACAGAGAGGACGTCGTTAAGCGGAGTGCAAATAAAGGACGAACCCTGCGGCAGCGCCACTGCAAGGAGCGCCTCCAACTTGGCGGCCGCGTCTTCGGCCTGGTTGTGCTGGATGGCGACAAAGGCCGGCTCACCGTCCGCGCGGGAGGCGATGAGGTCCACCAGCTTGGTAAAAGCCTTGGTCTGGGTGCGGGTCTTGCCCACCAGCTCCAGCTTGCCACGGGTAATCGACATAATCGGCTTAGTAGCCAACAACGCCGTAGACAGCACAGCCGTGGCCGGGGAAAGGCGGCCGGATCGGCGCAGATCCTCCGTGGAATGCAGGTAAACCCAGGTAGCCGCACGCTTGAGTGTATCTATGGCCGCGGCGTAGCACTCGTCCAAGCTGGCGCCCCGGGAGGCGAGCTTAGCCGCGGACATCGCGGCCGCACCCATGGCCATGCCGGCCGAACCGGAGTCAATCACCCGCACCGTGTGCGGAAAGACGCCGGAGGCCGATACCGCAGCGGCATAAGTGGAAGATAGCTCTTTGGACAGGTGAATGGCCACCACTCCCTCATCCTGGGCGCGCTCCATTTCGCGGCCGTAGGCGGCGGCCAGCTCTAGCGCGCTCAAGCCCGAGGTGGAGCGCTCCAGGCCATCTTTGCCGTGGCTTTCCATGAGGTGGAGGTCAATGACCGTGATGGATAGCTGCTCCGCCAGCTCTGGCGGCAGGCCCGCGGAGGAATCCGTAATGACGCGAACGGCCACTAGATATCCGCCCCGCCGTCACCGGTGACCTCTCCGCCCATATTCCAGCCGTCGAAATACCACTGGGCGCTGCCCACATTATCTGGGGTGAACTCCAGCGAAGACAGCGGCGTGTCCGGGTTGAAATCAGGGCGAGCGGTCAGCTGTGACCAGTGGGTATTTTTCAATCCGGAAAGGATTCCGTACTGCGCGTGGTCAAGGCCCAGCAGGTGGCAGGTCAGCGCCGAGATAGCGCCGCCATGGGCCACGATGAGGACGGGGCCTTGGTCCCAGCCAGCGAAGTCTGCCATGAGCTCATCGACGACAGGCCGGGCACGCTCGGCCACGTCCACGCGGGATTCGCCCTGCGGCGGGGCCCAAGTGGGGTCGTGGCGCCAGATGGCGCGCGCGCCGGGGAACTCGGTATCTACCTCGGCGGAGGTTCTGCCCTGCCACTGGCCTAGGTGCGTCTCGCGCAGGCGGGCATCCGTGGTGAAATCCATGCCGAGGGCCTCGGCGACCACGCGCGCAGTTTCGCGCGCGCGGAGTAGATCGGAGGCGACGATTTTAGACACGCCCTGATCCTGCAGCAGGCGCGCGGCCGCGCGGGCCTGCTCATAGCCCAGCTCGGACAGCTCAGTGTCCAAGTGGCCCTGCATGCGGCCGGTGGCGTTATAGGTAGTTTGTCCGTGGCGGATCAGGATCAGGCGGCGGCTCATGCGAGTTTAAAGCTCCTCGTCCTCACCAGGGACCTTATCGGCCAGTGGGAGCTCGTCGATGGAATCAACTTCGCGCGGGTTGACGCCATTGGTCCATTCACCCGGGCGCTCTGGGGCCTCGATGCCCTCGATCTCCAGTGCTGGGCAATCGTGGTACAGGCGGTCCAAGCCGTAGAACTCGCGCTGGTCATTGCGCTGAACGTGGACGACGATATTGCCGTAATCCAGCAGCACCCAACGGTTCTCGCGATTGCCTTCGCGGCGCTGCGGTTCGAAGCCCTGCTTGGTCATTTCGTCTTCGACTTCATCCACGATGGAGCCGACCTGACGCTCGTTATCTGCAGATGCGAGCACGAAGACCTCGGTAATAGCGAGGACATCGGAGACATCAATGGCCGCGATATTGGTGGCCAGCTTTTCTTGCGCGGCGTGGGCCGCGGTTTCTGCCATGCGGCGGGCGAGATCAGAAGTAGACAATGTGTAAAAATTCCCTTTTCGCGTCTGAGTATATTCGGTATGAACTATCTCTATTGAGAGTCTATTCTTGCACGTTTAGCAGGCCCGTGCCCAAAATCTGGGGAAGGCCGCGGAAGTTTCTACAGGGGCTTATCTGGGTTAGGCCCATAGAGATTGTTCTTGGTGATGTACTGCACCACCCCATCCGGAACGAGGTACCACACGGGCTGCCCCTGCCCGGCGCGTTCGCGGCACGCCGTGGAGGAGATGGCCATGGCGGGAATATCGATGAGATCGATAGCCTCTTGCGCATCGGCAGGTAGCATATCGGCGCTTAATTCATAGCCGGGGCGGGTCACGCCCACAAAGTGCGCCATCTCCAGCATCTCTTCCCAGTTATGCCAGCTCATGATGGAGGCCAGCGAGTCGGCCCCGGTGATGAAGTAGAACTCCGCTTCTGGGAAGAGTTCGCGCAGGTCGCGCAGCGTATCGATGGTATAGGTGGGCCCCTCGCGGTCAATATCTACGCGCGAGACGGTAAATCGCGGATTGGAGGCCGTGGCCACCATCGTCATCAAGTAGCGGTGCTCGGCCGCCGTGACCTCGCGGTGGGACTTTTGCCACGGCTGGCCGGTGGGAACAAAGACGACGGTATCGAGGGCAAAGCGGTGGGCGGCCTCGCTGGCCGCTACCAAGTGGCCATTGTGGATGGGATCAAAGGTGCCACCCATGATGCCGATGCGCTGTGGGCTAGTCATGGGTGGTGATTATAGCCGCACCACTAGGGGCGGGTCTGTCCGGTACCCTGCAGGATCCACTTAGAAGAGGTGAGCTCCGGCAGCGCCATTGGGCCGCGGGCGTGCAGCTTTTGGGTGGAAATGCCGATTTCCGCACCCATACCGTAAACCTCACCATCGGTAAAGGCGGTAGAGGCGTTGAGCATGACCGCAGCGGCATCTACCTCGTTGCCGAACTTCACTAGGACGTCGGCATCCTGCGCGGCGATGGCCTCGGTGTGGCCAGTGGTGAATTCGGCGATGTGGGCAATGGCACCGTCGACGCCGTCGACCACCTTGGCGCAGATATCCATGGACAGCGACTCTTCGCGCCAGTCCTCATCGGTGGCCTGTACGGCATCCTTGACGCCGAAAGCCTCGAGCTCGGAGACGTCGCCGTGGATGGTCACGCCCGCCTCCTGCAGCGCGGTGATGATGCGGAGCTTGGCGGAGTCGTCCAAGGCGGCGTCGATAAGCACGCACTCCGTGGAGTTGCACACGGAGGTGCGGCGGGTCTTGCCGTTGATAACCATGTCGATGGCCTTGTTCAGGTCCGCAGAGGCGTCCACGTAGAAGTGGCAGTTGCCGGTGCCGGTCTCAATTGCTGGGACGGTGGCACCGGTGACGACGGCCTCAATAAGCTTGGCGCCACCGCGCGGAATGACCAGGTCCACCAGGCCGCGAGCGGTGATGAGGTCCTGGACGGAATCGTGGGTCTCGCACGGCAGAAGCTGCACGGCCTCGCGCGGAAGGTCAAACTCGGCGAGGGTATCCTGCAGGATTTCTACCAGCTTGGCATTGGAGTTGCGGGCGGATTTAGAGCCGCGCAGCAGCGGCACGTTGCCGGACTTAATAGCCAGGCCAAAGGCGTCCACGGTGACGTTCGGGCGGGCCTCATAGACCATGCCCATCACGCCGAGCGGAACGCGCACCTGCTTCATCTGAATGCCGTTGTCCATGGTGCGGCCCTGCAGGATCTCCCCTACTGGGTCCTGCAGGCCGGCTACCTGGCGCAGGCCACCGGCAATGCCTTCGACGCGCGCGGCGTCGAGGGACAGGCGGTCAATAAGAGACTCGGACATGCCGCGTTCGCGGCCGGCGTCGATATCCTGCTTATTGGCGGCGAGAATATCTTCGGTGTGGGCAATGAGGTTTTCGGCTGCGCGCTGCAAGATCTCATTCTTGCGCGGCGTGGACAGCTGCGCTACGACGGGCGCTACGTCCTTGGCAGCACGGGCTTTGGACAGAACTTCTTCGCGTTCAGTGTTGCTCATGCCATACCAGCTTAACGAAAGGCCGCGCGCATTTCAGCCGGTTGGGCAGCAAGCACTCGCACGGTGGCCTACTTATTAGCCGAGCTCGCGGCGGCGCTAATCGGATGCACGGCGGCGGCGCTTCTCGTCCTTCCGCTCGAACATGAGGTATTCCTCCTCAAAATAGCTCAAATTATAAACGTGGCGGGCTCCGGCCGAGCATACAAAACAGATGATCGGGATAACCCAGAAATAGGTCCAGTGGAAGAAGAAATAGCCGAGCACAACGGAAACAATGGTGGCTGCCAGGCAGCATAATCGACCGTCTTCACTTTCTTCCGACGCTCCCTCATATCCGCAACCTCAGCCGCGGTCGGGTTGAGCTGGCCATCGTCAGCGCGGTTACCGGGGCTATCCATCAGTAGCCAGCTTCAATATCTACTTCCGTGGGGATTGCCTCACCTGCGGCAAAGCGCTCCATGGCCTGTACTGTATGCGAGCCAATGCGCCGGCGCACCGAATATGGTGGGTTGGCCAAGTGCGGAGTGATGACCACGTTAGGCATGTCCCACAGCGGGTGCCCATCAGGCAAGGGCTCGGGGGCGGTGACATCTAGGCCGGCGCCGGCGATCTGGCCGGAGCGAAGAGCGTCAACAAGGGCCTCGGTGTCCACAAGCGGACCGCGGCCGACGTTAATTACCACTGCATGGTCGGGCATGGCGCGGAAGGCAGCAGCATCGAAAAGCTGGTGTGTCTGGTCCGTGAGCGGCGCAAGTGCCACAAAATAGTCGGCGGCGGGCCACACGCGCTCAATATCGGTGGTGGCGAAGGTTTCATCGGCACCTTCCACTGGGGTACCGGAGCGATTGACTGCAATGATGCGCGGGCCAAAGCCTTCCAGCATGTGAATTAGCCGCTTTCCGATGCCCCCAGCACCCACCACCGCAACCGTCTTATCCTCAAAAAGGAAGCTGGTATGGGCTTCCACCTCATCGCGGTTATCCCAGCTCGTCCCCACGCGCTTATGCGCATGCAACTGCGCGAGTAGAAGTGCAATGGTGGATTCAGCCACGGTGGCGTCATATAACCCGGCCGCATTGGACCAGCGGGCGGTGGTATCGCGCATGACGCCGAGCAGATGGTCCACCCCAGCGAAGGGGACCTGCACCAAGCCCACGTTCGGCGGCAGGGGCTGCGGGAAATCATCCGGGCCACCGTTGAAGATGAGCACCTCGGCCTCCTCCAGCGGGGCACGCTCGTGGCCGGCAGCATCGAGTGCCTGCAGGGTTTCCTCCCACGGGGTGGGCAACATCGCGTACTTCATTAGTAGCCAGCCTCCGCATCCACGCGGGTGGGCATGGCCTCTCCCCTCTCCCACGCCGCGGCATTGGCGTTGAAGATAGCGCCCAGGTGGTACTGCGCCACGTGTGCGGAGGCGGCCATGTGCGGCGTCATGGTGCAATTGGGCAGGCCATAAAGCGGGTGACCATCAGGCAGCGGCTCGGGATCCATAACTTCCAGCCCGGCGCCGGCGATCTCACCATCGCGCAGGGCCGCCACGAGATCCTCGGTTACCACGGTGCTGCCACGGCCGACGTTGATGAAGATGGCGGAGGGTTTCATGGCGCGGAAGGTGGCGGCATCTATAAGTCCCTCGGTGTCCTTGGTGGCCGGCAGAATGCAGAAAATGAAATCCGCCTCACCCCATACGCTTTCAGCTTGGTCCATGGGTACGACCTCATCGGCGCCTTCCACCGCGCGACCAGAGCGATTGACGGCAGTAATGTGCACGCCAAAGGGCTGCAGGAGCTTAATGAGCTGCTTGCCGATGCCCCCAGCGCCAAAGATCGCTACCCTCTTCGGCCCTTGCTGGTCATAGAGCCAGGCCTGGGATTCATCCAATTCCTTGGCCACCGACCAGGTAGCGGCTTGGGCGAAGGCCTTGTGGTGGTGCGCCTGGGAAAGGGCCAACCCGAGTGCGGACTCGGCCACTGGCTGGGCAAAGGCACCGGCGGCGTTGCACCATGGTATGCCGCCTGGGGTAATGACGGCGGCATCGATGAGCTGGTTTACGCCGGTAAAACAATGCTGCACCCAGCCAATATTCTCCGGCATCTTGGGGATGCGGCGCGGGTTCGGAGCATTATTGATATAAACCTCGGCCTCTTCAATGCGCTCAACGCGTTGGTGCCCGGCAGCCTCGATGTCTTCTACCATCGGCTGCCAGGTTTCCGGTCCCATGAAATATTTCATGCCCCAACCATACGGGGAATCTCGGACCTAGGTTTAAATACGCGAGGCGAAGTTGGAAAGGTAGTCCGCGTGGACAACGGAACGGCGCTGGTCCTCGGGCAGGTCTTCCATCTTCTTGCCCTTGATGACGTGGAGCTCCTCGGAGTCAAAGCGGACTTCGCCGCGGCCGATAACCTCACCATTCGGGCCCAGGATATCGATAATTTCTCCCTTATTGAACTCACCCTGCACGTCGGTAATGCCGACAGCGAGCAGCGAGGTGCCGCCCTTGGTGACGGCCTCCTTGGCACCCTCGTCGAGGCGGACGGCTCCGCCAGTATCGGCGCAGTAGAGTGCCCAGAACTTCCAGGCGGACAGCTGGCGTTCCTCGCGGGTGTGGAAGACGGTGCCCACAGAGGCGTCGGCAAGCGCGGGGCCGATATTATCCGTGGAGGTCAGCAGCACTGGAATGCCGCCGCGGGTAGCCAGGCGGGCCGCGGAAACCTTGGTGGCCATGCCGCCGGTGCCAACCTTGCCGCCATCACCAGCCACAACGCCCTTCAAGTCCTTGCCGGTGCGCACCTCATCGATGAACTTGGCATCCGGCTCGGCGGGGTTCTTATCGTACAAACCGGGCACGTCAGAAAATAGGAAGAGCGCGTCCGCGCCCACCAGGTTGGCCACCAGCGCGGAAAGGCGATCGTTATCACCAAAGTGCATTTCCGACGTCGCCACCGCATCGTTCTCGTTCACGATGGGGATGGTGCGCAGCTGGCGCAGGCGATCAATGGTGCGCTGGGCGTTGCGGGCGCGATCGCGGTGCCCCGTATCGGAGGCGGTGAGGAGGACCTGGCCGATGGTGCGCTTATAGCGTGCAAAGGACTGGCCCCACACAGAGGCCAAGTGCACCTGGCCGACGGACGCGGAGGCCTGCTTAGTAGCCAAATCGGTGGGGCGCTGGTGCAGGCCGAGCGGGCCCATACCTGCGGCAACCGCACCGGAAGAGACAATGATGACATCGGAGCGGCCCATGCGCGCATGGACGGCATCAACGATGTGATCAATCTTTTCCTGGGAAACACGGAAATTTTCATCCGTGAGAGAAGAGGAACCAATCTTGACCACCACGCGCTTTGCCTGCGCGATGTCGCGGCGGAGATCCGATTCAAAACCGGACGCCACCGGATTTTCATCGAGCGGTTCCGGGAAAGGGGTATCAGCGGTAGGTCCAGCAAAAGGCTCTACCGGAAGTGGAAGGATGGACTCTTTCTGTTCATCAGAAGACATGCCAACCGAGTTTACAAAGCCCACCCTCCAGCACACCCCAAGAATAGGGGGATCTGGGACTAGCCCTGCCACCTATCGCGGTTAGCGCCCTCGCGAGTGACCTCTTCATCGGTGCCGTAATCGTATTCATCGATAAGACCACGGCGCGCCTGGGAGGCACGCTTGCGCTCCGCTGCAGAAGCACGGGTGGTTCCTTTAAGGCGAGCATCCTCGCCGCGGCTAGCCATTGTCGGATCACCACCGGTCATCGGCTCCCACTCAAAGGTAATGCCACCGATGGTTACCGGGCAACCTTCTACTGCACCCTGCTCGCGCAGCTCATCCTCCACGCCCGCTTTGGCCAAGCGGTCCGCCAAGAAGCCCACTGCCTCATCATTTTCAAAGTCAGTCTGGGTAATCCAGCGATCAATCTTCTTGCCCTCTACGATGAAGCCGCCCTCGACTTCCGGATCACGCATGATGGTGAAATCAGCGAAGGAACCAGTATTCTTCTTATGCGCCTGTGCCTTCGGATGAATGATGGTGTGCTTCGGATCGCGCTTTGGCCTCGGCTGCGCATTATAGTGCTCCGTCACCATCTCCATGAGCTTATACTTCAGCGGATCCAGGCCTTTACGTGCCGCCGCGGAAATAATGAAAACGGGCCAGCCGAATTTCTCCTTGAGGTCATCCTTGACGAACTCCGCCAGCTCCTCCGCTTCTGGGACATCCGCTTTATTGAGAATAATAATGCGTGGGCGCTCGCGAAGATCGCCAAGACCGGTGTCCTCCTGGAGAGCTTCCTGATACTTAGCCAGCTCGTTTTCCAGCGCTTCGATATCGGATTCCGGATCACGGCCCGGTTCGATGGAAGCTGTGTCGACCACGTGAGCAAGCACCGCGGTGCGCTCGATGTGGCGCAGGAAATCCAGGCCCAAGCCCTTGCCATCGGCTGCGCCGGGGATAAGGCCTGGCACGTCTGCGATGGTAAAGGAACTATCCCCCATATCCACCACGCCGAGATTCGGTTGCAAGGTGGTAAACGGATAATCGCCGATCTTTGGCTTGGCTGCCGAAAGCACCGAAATCAGCGAAGACTTACCTGCCGAGGGAAAGCCCACCAGTCCGACATCTGCCATAGACTTCAGTTCCAGAATGAGATCATGGGCTTGGCCCGGCTCCCCCTGGAGGGCAAAGCCTGGTGCTTTGCGATTCTTGGAGGCCAGCGCGGCATTGCCCAGTCCGCCATAACCGCCTTCCGCGGCAACGAAGCGAGTGCCCGGGATGGTGAGATCCGCAAGGGTCTCCCCTTTTTCCGTGCGCACCACAGTGCCCGCGGGAACCTCGAGAATCAAATCCTCTCCGCGGGCGCCGTTGCGCATATCGCCGGCACCATTGCCGCCGCGTTGGGCCTTAATATGCGGGCGGTAGTGGAAATCCATAAGCGTATGGATTTGCTCAGATACCTCGAGGATGATGTCGCCACCGTGGCCGCCATTGCCGCCATCAGGTCCGCCCAAGGGCTTAAACTTTTCGCGGTGGACGGACGCACAGCCGTGTCCACCATCGCCTGCTTGCAGGTGCAGGACGACGCGGTCAATAAAACGTGCCATGTTCGCCTTCTCCTCGAAATATCGTGGGATCTGAAGTCTATCAGTTACCTTCTAAATTCAAACTAAAACGGCGGCCAGCGAGGCTTAGTGCCCAGCCCCCGATCCGCCTTCAGCATCTTCACCCGCAGACTGGTGCTCCTGTGCGGCTTCTTGTTCTTCCCGCTCTTTTCGCTTCTTTCGCCGGCGTCGGTTCTTCCACAAAATGAGAAACAGAGTAAGTAAAATGATGAGGACGACGGCAATCATCCACCATGACCAACCGAACCCGGCGGGCGATGGCTCCGGATTCCCGGGATCCAATGGATAGCGCTCCGCATGAACCAATAACCTATCGGTATTAAGCCCATATGGGGTACACGTAATGAGCGTGATTTTATCGTGCCCTGGTTCATAGGTAACGGCTTCATAATCATCGGGTTTAACTACTTCCCGGCTGGTCATTTTGTACCGTAAACGCTCCCCCATTACGTCGATGAAGATATCATCGCCTTCTTTAAGGGTGGGCAAACGGTCAAACATAGATGCATTGACCATGCCGGTATGCGCCGACAGCACCGCATTGGTCCCATCCCCACCCACCGGCAAGGTTGACCCAAACATGTGGCCAGCACCCTGATACAACACCTTTGGCGCGGTGGTATGGAACACCGGCAAATCCACATCAATCGACGGAATACGAATGCGGGCAATCATTCCCTGGGGCCCATCCACATTCAGCTGCGACATATAGTCTTCCATCCCGGGCTCTGTGTTCACCGGTGGCCGCGCGTGTGGCCCCTCTGCCAAAAGACGGTCATTGTATTCGTGGGCCCGTTGTAGCTGCCGCTCCTTTTCGTCTTGGCTTAAATCAGCGACCTTTCCACTATAGGCTTCTGTTTGGCGCATCAGCTTATTATGGTTTGCCAGTGTCGATACCACTGGGTACAACAGCAGCAAAGCCCCCAGAAGCAGCGCGATGATAGACACTGCATTGCCCTTCTTGCGCTTCTTTTGCGTCGAGGCCGGCCTATCTTTCGCGCTTGCTGTCACAATTAACCCTCGTCCTTTTCGGTTGGTGTGGCTGAATCTTCCTCGTCATCTCGGCGCCGGATCAATAAAATGATACCTACGAGGATCAACAGCACTGCTAGAACTGTCACGCCAATAATGGAAGCACCCGTGGAAGCGAGGCTGCCTACAATACCGCCGTGTTCTCCAGATTCATCACTAGTTTCGGGATCGCCTTCTTGGGGCGTCAACGGCCCTTTGTGCCCATCTTCATCTGGAGGCGTGGGGAAACCTGGAATATCACTTGGCCTATCCGGGCGCGGCTGAGAGGAGCCTGGTTCTGCAGGTTCAGCGGCAGGTCGCGACGTGGAAGGTGCCGAGGCAGAAGGCTCCGGCTCCGTATGCTGCGTTACCGCCGGAGTGGGTTTTGAAGTGGTGGTGCTTGACTCAGAGGGTGGAAAACACGATTCAAATTTATAGATAGGAACGTTGGTGCTTGCCGACACCTCTACCTCACTGCGCTGTGCATCCATGCCGTCCGTGGCTAATGTAGTTGTTGCACGCAGCTCTCCCGTAGCATCTTGCCTAGCCCGTGAACGAAGCGTGACCTTAACTGCGGTATTAGGGTCTAATTCACGAAGCTGCGCCAGCTTATCTAGAGCTTCCTTTTTAAGTTCAATAGTGACGCTGCCTTTTTTCTTTTCCACGGTGTAGCTCTTCACATCAAGCTCGAGAACTTCCCCTGCACCTACAAGACGTACGGACTCGACTTCAACGAAGGGAGCTGGTTTTGGCTGAACCGAGTCCGTGTCACCTTCCTGTGCCTCATGCATGTCCGATAACTCTGTGGTGAGCCGATAATGGCCAATCGACCCATCCGTGCTCGTATTCGGGGTAGCAGCAGAAATCTCGTATTTCACCACACCACCAGGGGCGACCGCATAATGCTCACCAGGAACTAAACACGATGTCCGCGGGATAATACTGACGTTGAGGACTTGTGCCTTCAATTCCACCCGATGCTCTTCACCATCGCCAGTAATAGCTATGACAAAGGGAGAATAGGACACGCTCGGATCTTGGGATCCTGGGTTATCTGCGATGTCAATCAAATAGATCCCGGGCTTAACACCGCGGAAAGTGGCCTTGCCATCGGCAGTCAAAGCCTCATCTATGCGGACGAAGTCCTCCGGGCTGTCTTTGAGCAACCGGGGAACATCCAGGGCCGGAAGATCCTTAGTGCCCACGCCATTGATGCGCGAAAGCACCAGTTTTCTATCTCCAATTTTCCCGAACCACTCGGCCCCCACTGACTCAGTGAGATCGACGTGCACGTCGCTGGCCCGGCCGTTCAACGTTTGAGCAGCTGCTACCGCAGTTTCTCCTGTATCGAAAGATGGCGCTACCAATGGTTGCGCCGCCAAGCCCGTTAAGAGGCTAGCCGCAACAACTCCCGCGCGTAATAAGCGCGGCCGTGGTTGTCGTTCACCCACTGTCAAGACCTTCCTTCAACAGGGCGTTAAGGGCACGCATAGCCACGAGCCCTTGCTGCTCAAAAACTATTCCGACGCCGGCCCTAGGCCGCGCCGGAATAGGCAATACTCGCAGACTAAGCGTTGCGACGCTTCAGCTGATAAGCAGCACCACCGATGAACAGTAGGGCACCAAGTCCCAGGATAATCAACATAGTGCGCATACCGGTGGCTGGGAGCTTGCCCCAAATATTATCTTTCACGTCATCCACGGTGGCGGTAAAGATGACACGCTCATCACGTTTGTCCTGCGAAGCTGTCAGGTGCTGTGGATCCGGGTTCACCAGGTAGCCTGCCGGCGCCTTAGTCTCAACCGCACAGTAGTCCTTTTCCGGATCAAATTGCAGGAAGTAGCCGTCTGCTACCGCTGCCTTGGTCTTATCGGCACCTACAGCCTTAAGGGTGGCGTCCGCAGCAGCTGTACCTTCAGCGTTGGCACCCTTAATCGGGGCAGCACCATCAGCTACCGTCCACTTTCCACTTTGTTCGGTACATTCAAAGACCTGGAATTCAGCACCCTCACCATTTTTATCGTCCTCGGTGGGATTACCATTCAGGTTCTTAGTAATGGAAACATCGTTGTAGTGGGTGACCGTCGGGCCATCTGTTTTATCTGTCGGCGAGGTGTTGATGTCATTTCCGTTGATATGCTCAACAGCGGTGTTGGTGATCTGACCGTTGGCCGGAATCTTTACAACTTTTGCATCGAATTTAATTTCCACTGCCAAGTCTGGGTGATCAGCTCGCGCCTGCGCCAGCTTTTGAAGTCCCGATTCCGTGAAATCGACGGTCAGGTTCTTACCAGAAATCTGTACGGTGTAGTCATCGCCACGAACAAGATCGACACCCTTGACTGCAACGGAAACTTGGTCTGCGGTGCTTGCATAATCGAGGTATTCGGACAGATCATCCGTCACCTGCAGCTTAGGCAGGGTACGCGCACCACTCTTATCGACGTCACCAGCGGGAACCGGTGCGGTGATGGTGTAGCCAATATTATCTCCCACGTTGGCATTGTTATTAGTGGAAGTCTTCTTTGGCTGAATGAGCTGGTTCTTTGGCGATACAGTCGGATTGTAGTTAATAGATCCGTCTTCTTGGGTCATAGGAATAGTGACCAAGAACGGCGAACCAACGGTGTACTTGGAGCCTGCTACTGGAAGCTCAGTAACCTTGTACAGGCCTACTGGAAGACCATCAAACTTAGCGGTGCCGCTTCCATCGGTGGTCAGCTCCTTAGCCTGAAATCCAGAGTCAATAGTTGCGGCACTAGGACCTGCAGCGACTTTATCCCCGGCTTCCTTCCAGCCTGCAGCGGTATCGAGAGTATTGTCCATTTGAACTTTCTCGATCTGGAACTTCATGCCCTTGAGCTTGTCCTCGGAGCCTACTTCACCGCTACGCTTGTCAAGCGTAAGGGAACCCGTTGCTTTGGCATCAATGGTTTGACGGGCCGAAGCAGAAGGAGCGGCAGCGGTTGTGGTGTCGCCAGGTGCAGCAAATGCCGCAGGGCTAGCAGCGGCCAATCCGGCGGCGAGTGCAATAGTGAAAGTCTTGGAAACAATACGAGACATATAAGGGTTGTCCTCTCGTTAATACCCATTTCGACTTTTCCAAATGAGCCGACAGAGTTGAGTGAAGGAAATTCTGAACAGAGTATATGTGAATACATAACCCCAGCACAAGCGGAAGAACCATTAAATCCAAGCATCGCAAAATAGTATCTAACAAATACTAATTCCAGATCCTCGCACGGGCGCTACTACCCATGGAGATACTTATTGCGAAGCTCCTCCCGCCGGCAAAGTTTTGGGTCATATCTTAGTTTTCTTGCAAACTAATCCTCCTTAAATAGGACTGCTATTAACCGAAATTCGGCTCTAATCGCCGCGAAATCTCGCGGCTATAAAACACGCGCTCTAGCCGTTCATATACCGCAAAGCGCTGCGCATTCTCTGCGGACCCTGTCCCACTGTTCCCGCCTCTTTAATTTCAAGGAGCAGGAACAGTGCGCGGCGCTTTAATCTTGAACGGTTGGACGATCTTCTTCGCCATCTTCATCTGGACGACGTAGATAGCGCCACAAGCCGAAGCCTAAGAGGATCAGCCCAAGTACCAGTACCCACACCAAAGTCTGCATTCCGGTTTCAGGCAATAGACCTCCGATGAGCCCAGAAGGTCGAAGCGCTCCGTGAGAATCACTAGCTGAGGTAGTGAACTGATGTCCGTCCTCAGAGGCCTGCGCGGTCACCTTAACTTCAGGCTGGCCTGAATCCGGATAGCGATAGGTCTCGTCCTTGTCTGCTGGGATTACAACGTCGAAGGAGCAAGTGAAAGATTCTCCCCTAGCCAGGGACTGTGGCGGTGCGCATACGCTCGACGGAACGACTCCGTCTTCGCCTACTTCTACCGATGTGCCGTCCTTAACCAGGGTTAGTCCTGCAAGAGAAGCATCTTGGATTCGGAAGTCGGACAGATCATACGCGCCATCATTGGCTACCTCGTAAGACATACTCATCTTCTCGGCCTCAGCAGGCAACAAGGTGGTTCCAAAGAGATCGCCGGTTAGGTTGCCCAAAGGCGTGCCCTCAATCGACTTCGTGACGCTTATGCCCGCGAATTTATTATCGGCGGTCAGCGTCCAACGGTCACCAGAGCGGGAAGTATCTTTCCCGTCTGCCACCGGCCGAACCGTGAACGATACTGGTCGAATCGGCTCAGAACCATTTTCCTTGGGGTTGCTAGGAATAGCCGCAGAATGTTCAGTATCTGCTTCTACCAAATCGCCATGCTGCGAAATATGGAAAATCGAATCATTGTTCTTCACACCGTCATCTATTTCATTAACGGTGCAAGGGCTGTTCACCGGAATGTTTTTAATCGTATAACTTTGTCCTGCCTTAAGCGTGAATGCATTGCTCTGCGAAGAATCGCTCAACGCTGGATCGCTACACGAGTGCTCGAACCGGAAAGTAGCATCCTTGCCCACGGCCCCATCTGCAGTCTTGGTAAAGGTGGCATCATAATGAGCCCTAGGGTGGTAAATATCCACACCGATTACTAGCTCCGTCTGATCCGAAGGCAGATTTCCAGCCGTAGCGAAAGAGTACTTGAGGTTCTTGTTTTCGGCAGATACGTCTTCGGTAGAAATATCCGAAAGCAATCCTCGTGCACCCTCACGCTCGCCTTGCGACCATTTGGTGTACTGCGTCAACGGGGTTCGTTCGCCGTTCGTCACCTCAAGTTCGCCGCGGGGTTGTAGTGCTGGACCGCTGAGCTCCAGTTCACAGTCAACGCCCACTGGCAGGTCCATAGTTTGGCCATTTGCTGGGGCCTGGTCCGATTGGGAAAGCTCTGTTGCAGCAACAGAAGCTAGTGGGAATTGTTGGGAGGCTGCCGAGTCTGCGGGATCCTTGCACACAACATTAGCTTCATATCCTTGGGAATCGGCGCCCACCAGGTAACCAAAGTTACTCAAGACTAGTTTCACAGGAGCAGTCCGTCGCTCAACGCGATTGACAAAATGCAGGTCCTGAGCGTCACTTGTGTCTGGGGCTGGCGCATACGCAGTCACGGTTCGCTCGTCTGGTGTAATCCGCAAAGTCTGCGGAGTGCTAGAGCTCTCTTCTTCAGCGAACCTGCAGTACGAACCAGCAGGCACGATAGCTTCGTCCGAAGCGAAGGACAATATGGACTCATCACCGTTTGAACCAGTGCCGTCAAATTCCGATTTCTTCAACGTCGACGGCAAGATATAACTCGACTGCGGACGCAGCTTCTCTGGAATAAAAGAGGTCTCACCAATATTATTTGTCTGATAGCCAATGGCCTTGCACTGCATAGTGAAATTGAAAGGATAATCCTCCGGAATTTCCTTCAGGTTGCCATCTTTGCCTACTAGATCCTTACTGATCTTTACCTTTGAGGTTTCGTACTCATAGTGGTTGTCGAGACGAATCTTATTGTCATTCGGTTCATCCACAGTAAGGA
This sequence comes from Corynebacterium sp. CTNIH16, assembly GCF_032821655.1. Lineage (NCBI taxonomy): Bacteria > Bacillati > Actinomycetota > Actinomycetes > Mycobacteriales > Corynebacteriaceae > Corynebacterium > Corynebacterium sp. CTNIH16. The sequence continues at coordinate 103,275 of NZ_JAVBIG010000008.1, forward strand.
ATGCTGGCGAGGTTGTCTTTTCATTATCCAGCTTCTGATCTGGGTAAGCGTTTCCACCTTGCCTATCCACCACCCAGTCAATATACGCGGGCCGTAAGTACGCATTTAGATCATCGCTGCCATCGTTCATGGTCAGCTTTAGGGAGCCAAAGTGGTCACCAGTAATTTGGCAATCCGCACCCACCGGGACACCGGTGAAGGTAGTCTTGCCTTCGCCCTTAATGGATCCGCTTTGGCTCTGCAGTACTGCCTCGTCTCCCGTTTCCGGATCACGGCATACTAAATCAAAATGGTGATCATAAAGCGCATCCTGCAGATCCTTATTGGCATTCTTGTACTGATCACGAATGCTATCGCTCGGCAAAATTGCCTTTTTGCTGAGCTCAATATACGTGGTTCGACGGGAATAGGTATTTACAAAGGTTACGTCGACACTGTCGGAATTGCCTACGGTAAACTTCGCCGTTCCTCCTTCTGTGGGGGTTCCATTGACGTTAATCGACTTATCCAGGGTGATGCCCACCGCTGTGGTTGTTTCTCCCTCTGAGGCAGTACAGTCAGAGCCCACGTTGACCTGAATAGGTTCGCTTGGCCGTCCTTGTTGAACGGTCGTTGTGACGTCAATGCCTGCGGAGCCATCTGGGTTAGTACATTTCAGTTCGACAGGGAAGACACGCTCCGACTTAATTTTGCGGCGTGCATCAGAGATCAAGGAATCAGGGTCGTTAAACTCCACCTGCTTGGAGTCCTCAACCGAAGCTTGGATGAAGTCATAGTGATGATGCACATCCATGGTTGATTGGTCACCAATAGTGAACTGTGCCCCGTCGCCAATATCGTTACCTTCATTATCGTCTGCGGCGTACAAGTATTCTGAATCATTGCGAATCGGATATTCGTTGCCACTTTCAGAGGTTCGTTTATTTGAGTTACCAGACTCTTTTAGCGAGCAATTAGTGCCCTTCGGAACTTTCTGGGCAGGAATGACTACCTGATCGCCGGAATTAAGGTCAAAATTGGTGGTATAGCCATTGTCACAACGCAATGAATACGACAACGATTCAGGCGCAAGAGTGCTCCGCCCGCCGGTACGCAAGGAAACCGTAAGGCCTTTTCCGGCAGCGGTGAATTTATTGGTTACCGTTGCGGGATTGTTCTCGGCGTTGACCGTTGTCTTTGCGCTATCAACATCTGTGCTGAAGATAATTCCACCAGCAACATTTGGTGTCTCTTCAGTGAAGGTGCAGTCATTGCCGTAGGGAACGCCCAACTTTCCATCTTGGCTATTTAGCTTCGAGGCAAGGCTAGGATCATCAGATTCCAACCGCATCGTTCCATCACCTGGCACGACTACTTTACCGCTTAGCTCAACAGGCAGAACCTTACCGTTATCTCCCGCAATGTTTCGGGTTCCACATCGATACGTAAAAGTATAGGAATCGGGTAGCACACCCTCGACCTGTGAATCTATAACTTTATGCAGGTCCACGGTTCCCAGTTTTGGATCGTAGATGTTTGAAACCGTCACAAGGTTGCGGTCTGAGCCAGAAACCTTGCGAATAGTGGTTATTTTTTGAGATTTTGCGTCGGAATTATCCAGTTCCGTTACCTTGTCGCTAGCATCCGAGGCGCGAACCTTAGCACCTTGAAAGTGCGTAGAGGTGGTATCTCCTGGTTCATTTTCCCAGACTAGACAATCTGCACCGATTCGTACTTCGCCGACGCTCTTTTCGCCGTCCTCTGCGGTGATTGTAGTACTACCCTCACTTACGGTTTGTCCCTCAGAAGAGCAACGATAATTAATATCAAAGTTTAAAGCCTTTAGCCCGTCGGTACCCGCGGCCAAACCTGTTATCTCTTTGCGGATAACTAGAGGCGAAGTTAAATAGGAATAGCTAGTTTCGAAATGTAGTTCCTTTGTTTCACCTTGCTTATCCAAGGTGAAGTGAAAGCCATTGTTTCCATCAGGATCAAGGTGCTGGCCGTTTAGGGAACCGTCGCGCTTATCCAGTTTGATCGTTTGGCGTTGCTGCTCAGTGAGGTCAGTCAACGGGGTTAAGACGCAGTCACGCCCCACTGGAAGATCCGGAATCGTCACTGCGTTGGTGGGGTTGGATTTAGTCAGATCAAAGGAGACTTCTCGTTGCCCCAAATTTGTGCCCTCACACCGCACGCCGAATCGGTAGGTTCCCCCTACCTTCCCGTCGCTGACAGGCTTTCCCAGAATGTGCTTGCTCAGTTTCAGCGAAGCTTTTTGATAGTCATACTTATTTAAGGCTTTTGCTGACCCCGCAACAACACCACTGGTGTCTCCTGCTGCGGGGCTAAGATCGACCTTTACAGGGCTATCAATATTTCCTGTGGCCTGTTGCCCATTCCAAGACAGGCTGAAATCGATCCCTGCACCGGGTTGACCACCATCCGTCAACTTCTCAGTTACAGTACAACTAGAGCCCTGAGGCAATCGGTCGATTACGGTGTTTGTACCACGCTCGAGCTGTACGTCATCTTCCAGCTTGATGTCTGGGTATGCAGTCGTGAACCCAGCAGGTGCAGTGCACTTATAATGCAGCGTAAATTTTTGTAGCTGCACGTCACTAAAGTTCGCAGCTGAACCTTCTACGTTCTTGCCCAAGGTTAAAGAAGCGGGCTTAAATTTTGACCTCCATACAACGCTACAATTAGGTTGTCTTGTTTCGCTTGAAGGCAACAGCAGCCGAGACGTTCCACTCGCGGTATCTTTTTCAAGAGAGTATCCATCAGGAACGCTGCCCCCTTTAATTACCTTGGTCTCGCTAGTGGCCTCGGAGGAATTAAGCGTACAGGTCCATACAGGGTCATACCGATCGAATGCCTTGTCCGTTGGATTAGTCTGCGACCGAAAGCCAATCCGGTCCTGCGCAGTACCCGTCGTGTCCAACCTGCGCATCGCGGTGGTATAACCATTTTCTGGTGCCGGCAAATCGGTATCCGCATTCCCGTCACGTAGGAACGGAGTATAGCTAGCAGTTCGGGTTTGACCGCTCAGCTTTTCCTCGGTAGTGGATTCTACTTGGGCGAAATCCTTGGCGGAACCGAAATTGATTCGGCTCAATGCCACGCCCATAGCGACGGCTTGGGTACCGCTGCTATAAGAGCCCATGCTGATTTCCATTTTTTGCGGTTTATCCACTCCAACGATCCAGGAAGCGTGACTGCCGGTTTGCTTTGAATGGCAGACAAAACCGCGACTCCTTCCATCGGCCATTGGACCCCACCGATTATCCACAGGCTCATTATCCGCACCAAACTTGAGTTCACAGGCACGTTTCTCACCGGCTCCTGATTTAAGCTCGGTGGGTGCGCTTACTTGTCCTCCGTCCACGCTGATCATTTCACCGGGACCGCCCGCACCGGTTGCTTCCGCATCGGCGACTGCGAACCGATAATTCGACACGGGAGCAGAGCTTTCCCCTCGTTTGACCACTATGTTATCCAACGTGAACCTAGTGAAGCTATTGTTGCCGCCCGTCATTTGCAGGACGTCCTTGAGATTTTCACTTCCTTTTTCAAAGAAACCAGGCTTGCCAAAGACGGCTAGGTTCCACGAAGGATTGGGTTCCGCAGTATATTTGGTCGCCGAGTCTTTAGCATCAATCGAGAGATCAAATTCAATGGTGTAGTCGCCAATCTTTCTGGTCTTGTGACCAGGCGTGGTCATGTTGCTAACATCCAACCAACAAATTTGGCTCGCCCATGGCTCGGTTACGCCGGTTCCCTTTCGGAAGGCGCAGTCCCCAAATGGCGAGCCAGTGGTCGTCGAGGTAGTAGCGGCCTCAGCCTGAGGCTCATTGTGAGGCGCTACTAGGAGTGCGAGCCCGACTAAAAGGATCGTTACACAGGCCATCAACCGCACGGCGAGCGGACTATGGAAACGATGCTGGCTATTGGCAGAAAAAGCCATACTTGCGTAATCCTTCCGGTTACAAAACCGCCGAAACAATATGATCTGTTTACCTCATAAACACACAATCTCAGCGCTATTCCCAAAGTATGTTACTCGGTAAATTAAACCTTTCCAACCGCGTGACAAGGATAAATGGAGAAAATTTTGGGTTCCCGTCAAGCTAATATCCAGGAATTTATTGCCCCATAGAATCTATTCCTTCAAGTGCTCCATCACTGGCGAGTTGGACGAATGGCTCTGCATGCAAGTCGGTTCTTGAGAAGCAAAACTTGAAGCATTCTGAGCGAAATTGCGCCATAGCTATTTCAATAGCTCAATTACCCTGAAACCACCGCATTCCTTGCTATTCGCATATGCAGCACAGTGTCACCTGGGTGATGCCTACTAGATTCCTAAAGCTCTGCATCGGTGAGGCAGCTTAATTGTCCTCCCCCCCAAAGCCGACGTGAGAAGGGAGCGGTCTGTGGGTTAAGGGTCAAAAAGTGTGTCCGGAATCGCGGATTTTCACGGATTGACCTGTAGGTTTCCGGAAAGTATATGCTCCGGAAGCATATATCTAGCCCCCGACGGGAAATCCTCGGTGTGG